>CAMYOI010000058.1 GCA_947259955.1 uncultured Gammaproteobacteria bacterium | reverse complement strand
TACCTTCGTCATCGCCGCCGTTAACGTCGTCTTGCCGTGATCTACATGACCTATCGTCCCCACATTCACATGCGGCTTCGTGCGCTCAAATTTTTCCTTAGACATGAACTCTCTGACCTCTTTATTCGTGATTTCTGTTCTATAACGTATCGCGGCGGGGGCGCCGCTCCTACATTTTTCGCTGGTTGCTAGCTTGCCTTCTTCATGACGACTTCGGTGACGTTTGTCGGCGCCGGCGCATACTTTTTGAACTCCATGGAGTAGTTTGCCCTGCCCTGTGTGGCGGAACGCAGTGAAGTCGCATATCCGAACATCTCCGCAAGAGGCACTTCGGCCCGGATTATCTTGCCAGCGGGAGCCTCTTCCATCGCAATGATCACACCTCGGCGGGAGTTCAGGTCTCCGTTTACCGGACCCATGTAATCCTCCGGCGTGATCACCTCGACCGCCATGATGGGTTCGAGCAGTATCGCCTTGGCCTTGAGCGCACCTTCCTTGAAAGCCATGCTGCCGGCCGCTTTGAAAGCGTGCTCGGAAGAATCGACCTCGTGGTACGAACCGTCATACAGGGTTACTTTGACATCGACTACCGGATAACCTGCAATGACGCCGCCTTCCATCGCGTCCTGTACGCCCTTCTGCACTGCCGGGATATATTCGCGGGGTACGGCGCCGCCCTTGATTTCATCGACGAATTCGAATCCGTGGCCGCGCTCCATCGGTTCGAGTTTAAGGTAAACGTGCCCGTACTGGCCGCGTCCACCGGTCTGCTTGGCATACTTGTGCTCCTGGGAAACCGCGTTTTTGATGGTTTCCCGATAGGCAACCTGCGGTTTGCCCACGTTGGCATCGACGTTAAACTCTCGCTTCATGCGGTCGATGATGATCTCTAGATGCAACTCGCCCATGCCGGAGATTATGGTCTGGCCGGATTCTTCATCGGTGCGCACGTTGAAGCTCGGATCTTCCTGGGCCAGCTTGCTCAGGGCCACTCCCATCTTTTCCTGGTCGCTCTTCGTCTTCGGCTCCACCGCTTGTGAAATCACAGGATCCGGAAATTCCATACGCTCCAGCGTGACCACGCTTTTCGGATCGCACAGGGTGTCGCCGGTGGTAACCTCTTTCAGGCCAACCGCGGCGGCGATATCACCCGCGTACACTTCCTTGATGTCCTTGCGTTCGTTGGAGTGCATCTGGAGGATGCGACCGATCCTTTCTTTCTTGCCCTTGACCGGGTTGTAAACACTGTCGCCGGATTTGAGCACGCCGGAATAGGCGCGGAAAAACACCAGCTGGCCCACGAACGGATCTGTCGCGATCTTGAACGCCAGCGCGGAAAAAGGCTCGTCGTCGCTGGATCGACGCACGACCTCGCTTTCCGCCGCATCGTCGGTGATGCCGCGCACTGGAGGCACGTCGATGGGCGACGGCATGTAATCAACAATGGCATCGAGCATCGCCTGCACGCCTTTGTTCTTGAATGCGGAACCGCAAAAGACACATACGATCTCGTTTGCCAGTGTGCGTTCCCGCAGACCTTTCTTGATTTCTTCGACGCTCAAATTGCCTTGATCCAGGTACCGATCCATCAATTCTTCGGTTGCCTCGGCGGCCGCTTCGACCATCTGCTCGTGCAACGCCTGTGCCCGATCCTGAAGCTCGGCCGGAATCTCCCTTTCCTCGTAATTTACGCCCTTGGTCTCTTCGTCCCAGTAAATGGCCTTCATTTTCACCAGGTCGACCACGCCCTCGAAATTTTCCTCGGCCCCGATAGGAATCTGGATCGGTATCGGGTTGGCGCCCAGACGCTCCCTGATCTGTCTCACCACGCGCTCGAAGTCGGCGCCGGCCCGATCCATTTTGTTGATGAACGCCATCCGCGGCACGGCGTATTTGTTGCCCTGCCGCCAGACGGTCTCGGATTGGGGCTCCACACCGCCGACGGCGCAGAATACCGCGCACGCGCCATCAAGCACGCGCAACGAGCGTTCCACCTCGATGGTGAAATCCACGTGGCCCGGCGTATCGATGATGTTGATCCGGTACTCGGGCCGCGACTGATCCATGCCTCTCCAGAAGGTCGTGGTTGCCGCGGAGGTGATGGTAATACCGCGCTCCTGCTCCTGCTCCATCCAATCCATGATCGCATTGCCGTCGTGCACCTCGCCCAGCTTGTGGGAAAGTCCGGTGTAAAACAGAATTCGCTCGGTCGTCGTGGTTTTTCCCGCATCGATGTGCGCCATGATTCCGATGTTGCGATACCGTTCTATTGGAGTTGAGCGTGCCACAGTTGCATACCTATCTATAAATGTCAGAACCTGTAGTGTGAGAATGCCTTGTTGGCCTCCGCCATGCGGTGCACGTCCTCACGCTTTTTTACCGCACCGCCGCGGTTTTCCGAGGCCTCCATCAATTCACCGGCGAGTCTTTGGGTCATCGATTTCTCGCCTCGTTTGCGGGATGCGTCTACCAGCCAGCGCATCGCCAGAGCGTTGCGCCGCGACGGCCGCACCTCTATGGGCACTTGGTATGTTGCACCGCCCACCCGTCGGCTTTTGACTTCGACCACCGGCCGAACGTGTTCCAATGCGGCGTTGAAGACCTCGAGGGAATTCTCTTTGCCGCGACCCTTTATAAGGTCCAGTGCGCCATAGATTATCTTTTCCGCCACGGACTTCTTGCCGTCAACCATAAGAATGTTGACGAATTTAGCCAGCGTCTTATCACCGAACTTCGGGTCCGGTAAAACGTCTCGTTTTGGTACTTCTCTTCGTCTGGGCATCCGAGTTTCTTCAACGCAAATAGACCGATCGTCGCCGCCAGCGAGAGCGGCACGACTAGTACAAGTTACAGTTTAAGGTCGCTTAGGACTTCGGGCGTTTTGCGCCGTACTTCGACCGGCCCTGCCGCCGACTGCTCACGCCGGACGTATCGAGCGCTCCGCGCACGGTGTGATAACGCACTCCGGGAAGGTCTTTGACACGCCCCCCGCGGATCAGCACCACGGAGTGCTCCTGCAGATTATGCCCTTCACCACCGATGTAACTGGTTACTTCGTACCCGTTGGTCAACCGCACGCGAGCGACTTTACGCAATGCCGAATTCGGCTTCTTCGGTGTCGTCGTGTAGACACGAGTGCATACGCCGCGCTTTTGCGGTGAAGCCTGCAGCGCAGGAACGGTCGACTTCTTGACCTGCTGCTTGCGTGGTTTTCTGACTAACTGGTTGACGGTGGGCATACGCCTTAAAGTCCCAAGACATTACGGGCCGGCGGTATGCCGGTCCGTAAAAAGAGCGGCGATTCTAGGCAGTCACCCCCACCGTGTCAAGGCGCTTGGGGGCTTATTCCCGGCCTATTATTTGGGATTCCCAATCTGCCACCCATTTTGGTTTGTGCGCCGCAGCAAACGCGCTTTGTTTCGGCATATAATGAGGCTCTGAAGCGCACCTGTTTCGACCAGGGCTCGACAAAGGTGCGGCCCCTTCTCAAGGCATCCACGGATCTGGTCGGCAGATTATTCGTCAATCATCACGAGGCAGAAAAGATTATGGCAAGCCAGAATACCGGCTCGCGCGTCATAAAAATAATCGCCTGGACCGGCCTGATACTCGTTATATTGGCATCAGCGCTGGGTTTGGCCTACTACCATGCATCCGCTAGAGATTTTTATTTCAAGGAAATCAAGGACTTGACCAGGGAAAAGGCCGGTTATGTCCTGGCAAAGGACGAACCGGCGGCGTTTTCGCTGCTTCCCCGGCCGACCCTCACCGTAAAAGGCCTCAAGATCGTCAATCCGGCACTGGATAGGCATGCGCTCATTGCCAGCGTGGCCAAGGTATCGGTGGCCCTGCCCTGGAAAGCCCTTTTTCGCCTCCAACTGGATCTGGATGCCGGGTTGACCACACCGAAAATCTCGCTGGCGGTCGACCGGGATGGAACCAGGAACTGGATGACCCCGGAACTCGCGGAAACCACCGGCGGACTGCCGTTCGATCTGGTCAGGGTGGATACCACTGAAATGGAACTGCTGTTCAGAAACCATCAGACCAGCGAGATTCTGGGTCTGGATGTGGACCAGTTCGATATCGATCTTCGGGATGGCGGCGGCAACGCCCATATCGAAACCGCAGGCCGGCTGGGGGAAGCACGTTTTTTCGTGCTTGGGGAAATTACGCGGCAGCATTCCGAGAATCGATTTCGGGTCGACCTGGACTTCGGCGCAGGGGCGGCCAGGAACACCCGAATCGACGCGATACGGGCCCCGTCCGTAGCCTGGTGGATCCAGCAAAACGCGGTGTTGTTTCCGCTTCACGGTGCTCTCAGCGGTGAATTGGCGTTGAGGCAGCAACTCCCGTCCGGTGAGCTGAAGTTCGAATTAGCGACCGCGAACCTGAATGAATTTCTTCATTTTTCGACCGACCTCGTCACCATCAAGCCGGATGTTGGGCCGCTTCGAGCCAGCGGCCGGGCGGTGCTGACCGGCAGCGATATCGATATCCGCGACCTGGACGTAAAAATCGACCAGCCCGAAATCAGGCTGGATTTGAAGGGCGATGTCTCCAACCTGCTGTCGGCCATCGACACCGCGCTGACAATGAGTGCCCAAACCGGCGACCTGAACTCGATAATCGACACGGCTGAACTGATACCGGCCGTGGGGTCTAGACTGGCTGAATCTCCGCTGGAATCCGGGATCAGTGCGACACTAAGGACTCAAGGGAATGCCGTAGCCCTCGAGGATGTGAACACGACGCTGCGGCAGGGCAATTTGTCGGCCCGGTTGACCGGCCGGATGTCGGTGGCGGATGACGACCTGGATTTCCAGGCGGAAGTCCAGGCCGAGGCCCCGGACTCGTCCGAACTCGCCCGCATTCTCGATATCGAAGCACCAGATCACCCCGACCCCGGGCCGATGTTGATTGCCGCCAGCGTCTCCGGCACCGAACAACGAATACACGTGGCGGATGCCCGGGCCGAGTTTCACGACGGACACTACAAGTCCGCGTTGCAAGGAACCGTAGACCTGTCCGGACGTCTGCCGGTAATGAATCTCGCGGGCCGGCTCGATGTGAAGGATGCGGCGGGTATTAGAAAGTATCTCAAAGATCTCCCTGACCCGTTGCTGGACGGCCTCACTGTTTCCGCCCGGGCGGATGTCGAAGGCCCCGTGAACGATTTCACTCTGCGGGATATCGAACTGACCACGGTCCGCGCTGACTGGAAATTATTGGTGGATGGCGAGGTGACGGGCCTGCCGGGAGATCCCAAGGCGGGCCTGGGAATTCAGTTTACGATGCAGGACCCGGTCGAACTGGACCGCTACTTCCCTGAGCTTGGACCGCAACGACTCATGGGCCCGCTGGATATCAAAGGCACGGCGGCGTACGCCGATCATCGCCTGGCGCTCGACGACCTGGTCCTGCAGGCCGAGCAAACGGATGTCGAGGGGTTGATGCGGTTCGATCTCTCGATGAACCCGCCGCGGGTCTACGTCATCCTCGAAGCCAGGGCGTTCCAGACAAGACTGATCACGTCGTTCGAGCCGGACATAAAACACCCGGGTGACGCACGGGACACAAAAGCAAACGGGTCCATGACGGAGGATGCGCAGGCCGGGGACCAAAATTCGTCGCCCGCGTCCAGCCCGGATCCGGGAAAACTGTTTCAGGAATTCATCGATGGCATAAAAATCAATACCGACTGGATCAGTGATCTGGACCTGTATCTGAGTTTCACCGCGGAGCGGGCGAAGCTGGGCGGCTACAACATCGAGAACCAGGAGTTGATCGTCGACGCCAGGAACGGGGTGTTCACGCTAGCCAATGTCGAGATCGATCTGGAAGGCCGCCCCATCTCACTCAGGGGCTACATCGACGTCAACACATCCCCCCCGGTGTACCATTTCGCGGGGGAGATACAGGGAGACACCATCGAGGCGCTGCTGGATCTGGAAGACGACGTGTTTGTTGGCGGCGAGCTGAACGGTGAGTTCAATTTGCTAAGCGAGGGAGAGACGCTGGGTGGCGTCGTACGACACCTCGACGGCGAGGCGCTGGTGACTATGGGGCCAGTGCAGATCAAAGCGAACGCGCTGAATGTCGTGTCGTCCGATATCCTGCACTCGATGCTGAGCGGCGTTACCAAGTCAAAGGAGCAAAAGCAGAGTACGCGGTATCAGTGCGGCGTGCTGGGAATAGACGTCAAGCGCGGTATTGCGCTGATCAATAAGAGCTTTACGCTCCAGGCCAATGACTACAACCTGGCTGGGAAAGGCAGGATCGACCTGAACTCGGGCTACGTGGAGCTGGCGGCCCGGCCCAAGGCCAAGAAGGGGATTGGGCTCAGTTTATCGAGTCTGGTCGGTGGATTCAGCGTTGAGGGCCACATTGCCACCCCAAAATTCGGGCTCGGCGGCGGTGGGCTTGTTTCAGCTGCAGTCGTGGGTTACGCACTGACCCCCACCTTCACCGCGGCGGCGGCGGCCAACCCCGCCACCGCAACCATCGTGGCAACCGGTTTTGTCGCGAAAGGCATATTCGACCGGCTGACGGCATCGAATTATTCCTGCAAGAACACGCTGAAAAGGATCGAGCGCAATCGCCAGAGAACGATCGTCCCAAGAGGTCCACACACCGGAAGGATGAATATCTAGCCCGCAAACAGAGCTGGTCAGCAATTACTTATGGCATCACTATTAAGGCTCATTCGAGAACCGCTGCTCCACTTTCTACTGCTGGGCGCCGGATTTTTCGTCCTGTTCTATCAGGTGGCCGATCCGCCAGAAAGGGAATCGCCGGATCGAATCGTGGTGACCCGGGCTGATACCGATCGCCTGGTTGCACAGTGGCAACGCCAGTGGCAGCGTCCTCCCACGGCTCAGGAGCTCGACGGTCTCATTGAGTCATTCATCCGGGAAGAAATTCTCTACCGGGAAGCGCTTGCGCTGGGATTAGACAAGGACGACGTCATCATCCGCCGTCGGCTAGGTCAGAAGCTGGAGTTCTTGTTCAAGGACCTGGCGGAGCAGGTTGAACCCAAAGACGAAGAACTCGAACGGTACCTTCAACAAAACGCTGAACGCTACGCCGTTGCGGGCAGATTCAGCTTCGATCATATCTACTTCAACCGCGACAAGCGCGGCGCAGCAGCAGAAAGAGATGCTCGGGAAACCCTCGCGCTGTTGAACGTTCAAACGGGTTCGATTGACTCGTTGAATCTCGGTGACAGCTTCCTTTACCAGTACCATTTCGAAAAGCAGAGCCCCGCCCAGATCTCACGCATTTTCGGACAGAAATTTGCCGATCAGCTGCCTGGTTTGGAGAATGGCGAGTGGCGGGGGCCGATCGAATCCGGCTACGGTGTCCACCTGGTCTATGTCAGAGAACGGATCCAACCCGGCAAGCCTTCGCTTGACGACGTCAGGGACAAGGTCCGCTGGGACGTGATCGCGGAAAGACGAAGGGAAATCGATACGGCGTTTTACCGAGAATTGAGGCAGCGCTATGACGTGCGGCTGGAGCAAGAAGATGGTCAGTTGCAAAAGGTAATCGTGGCGGCGGATCAATGAAGCGTTGGTTCACCTTTGCGGCGCTGTTGGCCCTTCCGAGTTTCACCGCGCAAGCACACTGGGCCAGCCCGGGGTATCTGGAGCTCAAGCAATCGGACGAATACACCTACGCGATATTGTGGAAAATACCACTTCAGGCCGGCAAGCCGATGGCCATTTCCCCCGCCCTGCCCGATGGCTGTATCGAACAAACCCCGATCAAATCGATCAACACCGCCGCCGCCGTAGTCCAGAGATGGGTCGCAAGATGCGAATATGGACTCACGGGAAAATCAATTGTCATCGACGGTTTGACGGCAACGCTGACGGACGTCCTCGCCCGCGTCAATCGCCTGGATGGTAGCGTGCAAACCGTAAGACTTACCGGGAGCGAACCTTTCTTCGTAGTGACCGACTCACAGGACTGGCTTGACGTCAGCCGCACCTACCTCGCTCTGGGTTTCCACCATATCCTCGCGGGCACCGACCATCTGCTGTTCGTTGCCGCACTCCTCATCATCGTAGCCGGGTGGCGCCGGTTGATCGCCACCATTACCGCGTTCACCATCGCCCACAGCATCACTCTGGCCATGGCCACCCTCGGCTGGTTGCATCTGCCTTTTCAGCCAATCGAGGCGGTAATAGCCCTGAGCATTGTTTTTCTGGCCGTGGAGATCGTGAGACACAATAGGTCGATACGTTTGAACACGGCGCCGGGTGTCAGCCTCACCTATAAGTGGCCATGGGTCGTCGCCTTCACCTTCGGCTTGTTGCATGGATTCGGTTTCGCCAGTGCGCTCATCGATGTGGGTCTGCCGCAGAACGCCATCCCGCTCGCTCTAATGTTCTTCAATATTGGAGTCGAACTCGGCCAGCTCATATTCGTTGGCGCGTTCCTGTTATTGACCACGGTTGCCGGGCGACTCTCTATGCCGCGCACGAAATGGATCGAAGTTCCGGCAGCCTATGCGATAGGCGCGGTTGCCGCGTACTGGACCACGCAGCGCGTCATCGGGTTCTGGGCTTATCAAACATAATTAACCCGCCGCGATGAAACGGCGCGAGGGCGCGCCTCCTACATCAGAAGTTCGCCGATGCAAGCGTCGAGAAACGCGTGGAAGCGGGGTTCGTTGCCCGGGCTCGCTACGCAGTGCCCCCAGGGCGAGTCGAAGATCCGCAGTTCGGCGTGCGGCATGAACGCCACCTCGATAGCGTTGTCTTCCGGCGGAAAGTAAAGATCGCTGCTGCAAGACACCAGGATGGCCCGCGCCCGTATCGATTTCAGCGCCGCCTCGAAGTCGTTTCCATAGATCGCGTTGGCACTGATATCGCCCTGCTGCCAGCTCCACAGCTTGGCCAGCAGATCGTTGGCATCCCAATCGAGATGATCTTCACCCCATGCGTCGAGCAGCGCCCCGGCGCTGTCATAACCCAAACGCTCGAACAGCTTTTCCCGGTAAAACGTTTGCGAAAAAGCCCATCCGGCGTAAACACGGCCGAAGGCCTTGAGTCCTTTTGCCGGGGGCGAGCCGTAATTGCCCCCGGCGAAGTCCGCGTCCGCGAGCAGAGCGGCCTTGACGCCTTCGAGAAATACCCAGTTGTGGATCGAGGTCCTGGCGGATGCGCAGAACGGCAGTATCGCGTCCACCCAATCGGGATACTGCACCGCCCATTGGTAGGATTGGCAGCCCGCCATCGACCAGCCCGCTACCAGGGCGATTCGTTCGACACCGAGCCGCTCCGTCAGCAGCCGGTGCTGGCAGGCGACGTTGTCGAACAGTGTGGTTCCAGGGAACCTTGGCCCGTCGTGCGGCGGCGGTGTGTTGCTGGGCGAGGACGAAAGGCCGTTGCCGAACATGTTGACGGAAACAATGAAGTGCCGGGCGGGGTCGATGGCGCGCCGGGCCCCGAAAAAGCCCTCGTTGCGTTGGTGGGTTCCGGTGTAAAAGGTGGGCAGCACCACGACGTTGGACGCGGAGTCGTCGAGTGCGCCGTAGGTCTTGTAAGCAAGCCAGGCGTCCGGCAGCACCTCACCGGACTGTAAAGTCACGGTTCCAAGCCGGAATGTTTCGTGGTCCGTTGTCATGAGCGAACCATCAAGCGCGATAAAGCATCCGTTTCAGTACAAGCGAAGGTACTCCCGCATCTCCCAGTCCGTCGTAGTCTGATGGTATCTCTCCCACTCGTCCACCTTGTACTTGAGATAAGAATCCAGCATGGTCTCGCCGAGGAAATCCCGCGCCAGATCGTCGGTTCTCAAGATCTCCACCGCCTCCAACAGGTTGCGCGGCAGCCGCTGCGCCCCGGACTTGGCGATGTCGTCCTCCGACATCAGGTACAGGTCCTGATTTAGAGGTTCCCCCGGGTCGAATTTACGGGTCAGGCCCTCGACCATGCACATGATGCTCATGCCCAGACCGAAATAGGGGTTCATGCACATGTCGGCGGCACGGTTCTCTATGCAGAAGCGGTTCTGGGGCAGGCGCAGCATCGCGGACCGGTTGTTGTAACCGTAGGTCATGTGCGTCGGTGCCCAAGTGTATACGCCGCCCTCGAAGCCGCCCACCTTGGGCACCAGCCCGTTGTATGAATTGACCGTGGAGCAGGCCAGTGCGGTGAGGGCGCCGCCGTGGCGCAGCAGACCGGCCACCGCGTGATACGCATCAGGCGACCATTTCCCGTCCTGCTCGAAGATGTTGAGGCCGGGCTGGGCCGTCGGCTGTATTGAGGTGTTCATGTGCGCCCCGGAGCGCCAGTCGCCGGTGGTCGGCTTGGGCATGAATGTGACGAACATTCCGTGCTTCTTCGCGACCTCCTTGAGCAGTACACGCAGGAACACCAGCCGGTCGGCCATCCCGAGCACATCGGTGTAGCTGAAGTCCAGTTCGAATTGCGAGTAGGCACCCTCGGCGACGACATCGTGAAGCCCCCAGCCGAGTCTACCCAGGATGTCGATGAGCTCACCCAGAAAACCCATGGAGTCAATCGAGTACTCGGCGTCGTATCCGAATGCCTGTCGCCGCGGGCGCAATCCCGAACCCGGAAGCGGGTCGTCGTCCAGGGCCTTGACGGGCTCTCCCTCGTGCCATTTCATCACTATGAACTCGGGCTCCACCCCGGCATGTACGGTGTACCCCGCTTGGTGGGCGCTCTGAACGGCGTGCTTCATGGCCAGACGCGGGCACAGGTTGTACGGCCTGTCCTCCCACCACAGGTCCGCAAACACCCACGCACAGGTCGGGTCCCACGGGCATACCACGAGCGTGTCGAGATCCGGTACGGGAATCTGGTCGGAATCCGACGGACCCAGCTCGGGCACGAAGGATATGGAGTGGACTGCAAACTGCGGGCCCCTGCCCGCGCACAGCGCCTCGAATTCAGCCAGCGGCACGGGCTTGGTCTTCGGTATCCCGAGCAGATCGATCCAGCAGGATAGAACATATTTCACGCCGGCCCGTTCCAGTTCGGATTTTTTGTGCGCGACTAGCGCAGGATCGGGTAGTGCGTCCTGCATGGTAGCGGGAACGATGTAAGCCATGATTTGTTTCCTCCTTCAGCTCCGGTTTTGATTGTTGGTTTTGGTAGGTCGATCAATAGCCCGGTTCCGGGCGCGCCGCGTCGACCAGCGGTTCGCCCGCAAGGTAACGCCGCATGTTGCGGAAACCCAGATCCAGCGTCGTCGGCACGTAGGCGTCACCGTCGTCCGCCGACACGTGCGGGGTCACGTTCAGGTGCGGTGTCCGACGCGGCACAGCGTCTGGCCGGCTCTGGCGAAACGGTCGCTGCGACGGGAGAACATCACGCCGGAGACGCGTGAATGCACCAGCGTGTGCTTCGTCTTCGCATCGTTCCAGGGATCAATGATCTCCGCAACCGCTTCGCCCGCCCTGATCCGGTCACCCGGTCTTTTGAGGTAGACGACCACCCCGGGATGTGGGGCTTTGACCGGATCGACGCCCTCCAGGGGTGTGGCGGGGGTCAGGAGGTCGGGTAACGGGCCCGGATCTCCCTCGACCGCCTCGCGGCGCACAAAGAATCTGAACAGGTTGTCCGCATCCATGTGTGCGAGCTCGTGAGAGATGTCCTTTTCACCGCGCAGTTCGACGGTGCTACTGAGGCAGGCGGGAGGAATCGGATATTGCGGAAATCGGCGTGCCAGATCCCACCAGATACCCCCAACCGCTTCATCGAACGGATTGCCGCCGGACACCTCGGCCAGCATGGTTGCGTGAGCGCCTATTTGTGCAGGAAGGTCGCGCGCCTCAGGCCATAGCGGTGTACCCAGATACACGTGCATGACGGCTTCCCAGTCACAATGGAGATCGAGGCAAACGTCCGCATCCGCGGCTAGAAACATCAGTGTCTTGCGCAAAAACGAGGTTTCGTCGGGGGCCGGAAACGCGTCGATCGCTGCGCGAATATGCTCACGAATGACCGACACGTTGGCTGCCGCATCCTCGGTCAAGCTATCCGCCACGTTCTTTGCTACCGTGTCGGAAACGTCCGGGTAGTTGCGATTGAAGTTGACGCCGTTGCCAAGTTCGAACCTGCCGCTGAGGCGTCCGCGAAGAAACAGGCTAAGACCGATCGGATTGGCCACAGGAAGCAGGACGATCTCACCCTTGATCCTGTCTTCCCGATCGGCCCGCCCGAGCATCCGATCGAGGTGGTGAGTGACCAGCATGCCCGGTATTTCGTCTGCGTGAAGTGAAGTCTGCACATAGACTTTGGGGTGCGAACCCGGGGAACCGTAGCGGATCACCTTGATCTGACGAGCTGTTCCGGGAGTAGTCACGGGCAGATTGATGATTTCGACTGTTCGGGTGGGCATAGATCTTGTCTTCGTGGATTTGAACGGTTACGTCAATAAAAAGGCCGGCTTGAACAACAAGCCGGCCCGTTGGCTCAGCGCGAAAACGGCGCGGTCCTTATCGAACGTTAAGCGCTTGCGGCCTCGCTTTCCTGTGACGAATCCGAGCCGTCTTCACCGGCTTCGTTCGCGGCGTCGCGGTCCGGTTCACCACCCAGCAGTTGCTCGAGTTCATTGGCCTTGCTGGCATCTTCTTGGCGCAGGCGAAGGCGCTCTTCGTGATAGGCAAGACCGGAGCCGGCCGGGATCAGTCGTCCCACGATGACGTTTTCCTTGAGTCCTCGCAGCCGGTCGACCTTGCCATTCAACGAGGCCTCGGTCAGCACACGCGTGGTTTCCTGGAAAGATGCGGCGGAGATAAACGATTCCGTCGTCAGCGACGCTTTGGTAATGCCCAGCAGAAGCCTGTTGTAGGTCGCCGGGTTGCCGCCCTCGGATTCGATGCGTTCGTTCTCGTCCAGGACACGGGCACGCTCCACGGGCTCACCCGGAAGCAACAGCGTGTCACCGGGATCGACGATGGCGGCCTTGCGGAGCATCTGGCGCACGATCACTTCAATGTGCTTGTCATTGATCTTCACACCCTGCAACCGGTATACGTCCTGGACTTCATCCACAATGTAGTCACACAGCGATTCCACTCCGAGAAGGTCCAGAATATCCGAGGCTATGGGAGGTCCGTCCACGATCATTTCGCCCTGCTCCACGGACTCTCCCTCAAACACGGTTATGTTCATGCCCTTGGGAATCAGGTACTCGTGATCCTCCCCGTCCTTGTCGCTGATGATTAGCCGCTGCTTGCCCTTGGTCTCCTTGCCGAAGGAAACGACACCGGTGTTGCCCGCCAGCACGGCGGGATCCTTGGGTTTTCTTGCTTCGAACAGTTCGGCAACCCGGGGCAGACCACCGGTAATATCCCTGGTCTTGGACGATTCCTGCGGTATACGGGCCAGGACGTCGCCGATGGATACCTCCTGGCCATCCTTGCCCATTACGATGGCGCCAGGTGGCATAAAGTAGCGCGCCGGTACGTCGGACCCTGCGAACATCAGCGTCTCTCCCTTGCTGTCGACCAGGCTGATCAGGGGCCGGGTGTCCCTCGCGCCGCCGCGACGGTGCTTGGGATCGATAACGACGTACGTCGTGACGCCGGTCAGGTCGTCGGTCTGGCTATTGACCGTCTCCCCTTCGGCAAGATCCGTAAATTTGATGGTGCCCGCCACTTCGGTAATGATCGGATGCGTATGAGGGTCCCAGTTAGCGACCTGCTGGCCGGCTTCGATCTCATCACCGTCATTGACATTGAGCACCGCACCGTATGGCAGTTTGTAGCGCTCTCTCTCACTACCTTTGCTGTCCTGGACAACCAGTTCCCCCGAACGGGTAACCACGATCTGACGCCCTTCGGTGTTGGACACCAGCTTGATATTGTTGAGCTTGACGCTGCCATTGGTTTTGACTTCGACCTTGCTCACCGCGGCGGCTCGAGACGCGGCGCCGCCGATATGGAAGGTCCTCATGGTGAGCTGCGTGCCAGGTTCACCGATACTCTGCGCCGCGATTACACCAACGGCCTCACCGACGTTAATCATGTGTCCGCGGCCAAGATCGCGCCCGTAGCACTTGGCGCAGATGCCGTAACGTGTTTCACAACTCACCGGGGAGCGGACGTTGAGGCGGTCCACGTTGTTCTGTTCGATCAAGGCTACCGATTTCTCATCGAGCATTTCGCCGTCCGCGACCACAGGGATACCCTCCGTGTCGAGCACATCCCCCAACACCACGCGGCCCAGAATACGGTCACGAATGGGGATGACCACTTCGCCACCCTGCACCAGCGCCTGCCTGGCGATACCGCTGGTCGTACCGCAGTCTTCCTCCGTGACGACCAGGTCCTGGCAGACATCGACCAGCCGGCGCGTGAGATATCCTGAGTTCGCGGTCTTGAGCGCCGTGTCGGCGAGGCCTTTTCTGGCGCCGTGGGTCGAAATGAAGTACTGCAATACGTTCAGACCTTCGCGGAAATTGGCCGTAATCGGCGTTTCGATGATGGAGCCGTCGGGCTTGGCCATCAGACCGCGCATGCCTGCAAGCTGTCGGATCTGGGCATGGCTGCCCCGCGCGCCGGAATCGGCCATCATATAGATCGAGTTGAACGATTCCTGTTTGACATCATTTCCCTTGGCGTCCTTGACTTCGTCGGTGCCGAGTTCGTCCATCATGGACGAGGCAACCTGTTCACTCGTGCGCGTCCATATATCGACAACCTTGTTGTAGCGTTCGCCATCAGTCAGCAGGCCCGAGATGTACTGCTCCTGGATGTTTTTTACTTCGTGCTCGGCGCGATGCAGGATGGGCTCCTTGTCATTAGGGATAACCATGTCGTCGACCCCGATGGAGATCCCCGCTCTCGCCGAATAGTGGAAGCCCGTGTACATGAGCTTGTCAGCGAAGATGACCGTATCTTTCAACCCGACCTTCCGGTAGCAGAAGTTGATGACCTCCGAAATCTGCTTCTTCTTCAGCGGCTGGTTGATGAGTTCGAAAGACATTCCGGCGGGCAGGATCTCGGACAACAGCGCCCGGCCGGCGGTGGTATCGTACAGCTTGAAAGTCTCGACCCGACCGCCGTCCTCGTCCGTAACGGTTTCACGAATCCGAACCTTGATCCGCGCGTGCAGGGACAGCTGACCGACGTTGTACGCCCGGCCCACTTCCTCGACATCCGCTAAAATGCGGCCCTCCCCCAGGACGTTCACTTTCTCGCGGGTCATGTAGTACAAACCGAGCACGATGTCCTGTGACGGCACAATGATGGGTTCACCGTTCGCCGGAGAAAGTACGTTATTCGTTGACATCATCAGCGACCGCGCTTCGAGCTGCGCCTCGATGGACAGGGGCACATGCACCGCCATCTGGTCACCGTCGAAGTCCGCGTTGTATGGTGTACAAACAAGCGGGTGAAGTTGAATAGCCTTGCCTTCGACCAGTACCGGTTCGAAAGCCTGAATCCCCAGCCGGTGCAGGGTCGGCGCCCTGTTCAGCATCACCGGGTGTTCTCGGATCACTTCCTCCAGAATGTCCCACACTTCAGTGCTTTCCAGCTCGACCATCTTCTTGGCCTGCTTAATGGTCGTCGCCATGCCGCGAAGTTCGAGTTTGCTGAAGATGAACGGCTTGAACAGCTCCAGCGCCATTTTCTTCGGTAAACCACATTGGTGGAGCTTGAGCGCAGGCCCGACCACGATGACCGAACGGCCCGAATAGTCGACGCGTTTGCCCAGCAGGTTCTGCCTGAACCTGCCCTGTTTACCCTTGATCATATCAGCCAGGGATTTGAGCTGGCGCTTGTTGGCTCCGGTGATGGCCTTGCCGCGGCGGCCGTTGTCAAGCAGCGCGTCGACGGATTCCTGGAGCATTCGTTTTTCGTTGCGTACGATGATATCCGGCGCATTGAGGTCCAGCAGGCGCTTCAATCGGTTGTTCCGATTGATCACCCTGCGGTAGAGATCGTTCAGGTCGGAGGTGGCGAAACGCCCGCCGTCGAGGGGCACCAGCGGCCGCAGATCGGGCGGCAGCACCGGCAGGATTTCCATGATCATCCACTCCGGTTTGTTGCCCGAGTGGATGAATGCCTCGATGACCTTTAGCCTTTTGGTGAGCTTCTTGATTTTAGTTTCCGACGTGGTGTCCTCGAGCTCACCGCGCAGTCTGGCCGCCTCTTCCTTGAGTTCAATACGCTTGAGCAGCGCGCGGATCGCTTCCGCACCCATTTCGGCCTTGAATTCATCACCGTACTGTTCGATGGCTTCGAGGTAGGCATCCTCGGTGAGCAACATCCGCGACTCGAGCGGAGTCATTCCCGGGTCCACGACAACGTAGGCCTCGAAATAAAGCACGCGCTCGATCTCCCGCACGGTCATGTCCAGCATCAGACCCAGCCGCGACGGCAGCGACTTGAGGAACCAGATGTGGGCGACCGGGCTGGCAAGGTCGATGTGCCCCATGCGTTCCCGGCGGACCTTGGACAAAGTCACCTCGACGCCGCATTTCTCGCAGATAACACCGCGATGCTTGAGCCGCTTGTACTTTCCGCACAGACACTCATAGTCGTTCATGGGACCGAATAACTTTGCGCAAAACAGCCCGTCACGCTCTGGTTTAAAAGTTCTGTAATTGATGGTCTCCGGCTTTTTCACTTCGCCGAACGACCAGGATCTCACTTTCTCCGGTGACGCGATTCCAATGCGGATGGCGTCGAAGTCCTCGACCTTGCCCGGTTGCTTGAACAGATTAAACAAATCTTTCATCGTTTGTCCTCATACTTGATTCGTGATACTGCCGGTTCAGTCATGCTTGAGCTCGATGTTGAGACCCAGGGAACGGATCTCCTTCATGAGCACATTGAAGGATTCGGGCATGCTGGCCTCCATGTAATGATCACCTCGCACGATGTTTTCATACATCTTCGTTCGCCCGGCCACATCATCCGATTTGACGGTCAACATCTCCTGCAGCGTGTAGGCCGCGCCGTACGCTTCCAGCGCCCAGACTTCCATTTCACCGAATCTCTGCCCGCCGAACTGGGCTTTGCCGCCGAGCGGCTGCTGCGTAATGAGGCTGTAAGGGCCGGTTGAGCGGGCGTGCATCTTGTCGTCCACCAGATGATTCAGCTTCAAAATATACATGTACCCGACGGTGATCGGCCGGTCGAACAGTTCTCCAGTGCGACCGTCACGCAGCATGGACTGACCATTTGTGGGCAGATGTGCCAGCTCCAGCATGTCCTTGATCTCCTTTTCTATGGCACCGTCGAATACCGGCGTTGCCATCGGCACACCCCCACGAAGATTTCCGGCCAGTTCCAGCACCTCGTCGTTGGTCAGGGATTTCAAGTTTTCCCTGTGTCCACTGTTGTTGTATATCTTTTCCAGATATTGACGAATCTCCGCGACCGCGCGCTGCTGTGACAGCATGGCGTCGATCTGCTTTCCAAGTTCGTGGGCCGCCCATCCGAGATGAGTTTCCAGTACCTGCCCCACGTTCATTCGTGACGGTACACCGAGCGGATTCAATACGATATCGACGGTGGTGCCGTCCTCCATATAGGGCATGTCCTCAACCGGGACGATCTTGGAAATGACCCCCTTGTTGCCGTGGCGCCCCGCCATCTTGTCCCCAGGCTGCAGGCGGCGTTTGACCGCGACAAACGCCTTGACCATCTTCAGCACGCCCGGCGCCAGATCGTCTCCAGATTCCAGCTTGGCGCGCTTCTCGTCGAAAAGATCGTCGAAATGCTGGCGCTGGGCGTCCAGGTCCGCCCGCAACTGTTCGAGCTGCTCGTTGACTGTTTCATTGCGCAATCGGACCTCGAACCATTTGTCCCGCGGAAGATCATCGAGATAGGTCTTGGCCACCTTGTCCCCGCTCTTGATGTCGCCGGGTCCGCCCTCCGCTGTGCGTCCGCTCAGCAGCTTCTCAATGCGGTCGTAGGCATCCTCTTCCACAATGCGGAACTGGTCGTTCAGATCCTTGCGAACTCGTGCGAGTTCCTGGTCCTCGTTCTGCTTGGCTCGTGCGTCCTTTTCGACGCCGTCGCGAGTGAACACCTGGACATCGATCACGGTGCCCGACATGCTCGACGGCATACGCAGGCTGGTATCCTTCACGTCGGATGCCTTTTCCCCGAAGATGGCGCGAAGCAGTTTTTCTTCCGGCGTGAGCTGGGTCTCGCCCTTCGGCGTCACCTTGCCCACGAGGATATCACCGGAAGTGACCTCGGCGCCGATATACACGATTCCGGACTCGTCCAGCTTGGACAAAGCGGCTTCACCGACATTCGGAATGTCCCGGGTGATTTCCTCGGATCCCAGCTTGGTGTCGCGGGCTACGCAGGACAGCTCCTCGATGTGTATCGTGGTATAGGTATCTTCCTGCACCATGCGTTCCGAGATCAGTATCGAGTCCTCGAAGTTGTAGCCACTCCAGGGCATGAACGCCACCAGCACATTCCTGCCCAAGGCCAGCTCGCCCATGTCGGTGGAAGGGCCGTCCGCCAGTACGTCGCTCTTGGCGATGGCATCGCCGACTTTGACCAGGGGCCGCTGGTTGATGGTCGTATTCTGGTTCGATCGCTGGTACTTGATCAGGTTGTAGATATCCACGCCGGGTTCTCCGGGTAGGGCCTCATCGTCATTGATCCGGACCACGATGCGTCCCGCATCGACGGAGTCCACGATACCTCCGCGCCGGGCGACCACGGTCACACCCGAATCAACCGCCACGATTCTCTCCATTCCCGTCCCAACCAGCGGCTTTTCGCTGCGTATGGTGGGAACCGCCTGACGCTGCATGTTCGATCCCATTAGAGCGCGGTTTGCGTCGTCATGTTCAAGGAACGGGATCAGGGATGCCGCCACCGACACGATCTGTGATGGCGCAACATCGATGTAATCGATGCGGTCCGGGGTGGACAGGGTGAATTCGTTCTTGTGACGACAGGACACCAGCTCATCGGTCAGCTTGCCCTTGTCATCAACGGTGGCATTGGCCTGGGCGATAACGAAATTGCGCTCCTCGATAGCCGAGAGATATTCGATCGAAGTGGTTATCTTACTAGCCGTCACCTTGCGGTAGGGTGTTTCCAAAAATCCGTAGTCGTTGGTGCGCGCGTAGCACGCCAGCGAATTAATGAGTCCAATGTTGGGCCCTTCCGGCGTTTCGATAGGACATACGCGGCCGTAGTGCGTCGGGTGCACGTCGCGAACCTCGAAACCAGCGCGCTCCCGGGTCAGGCCGCCGGGGCCCAGCGCGGATACGCGTCGCTTGTGAGTTACTTCCGACAGGGGATTGGTCTGGTCCATGAACTGGGACAGCTGGCTGGAGCCAAAAAATTCCCGCACTACCGCAGACACCGGTTTGGCGTTGATCAGCTCCTGCGGGGTCAGGTTCTCGGATTCAGCGACGCTCAGTCGCTCGCGGACCGCGCGTTCGACGCGAACGAGGCCGACGCGGAACTGGTTCTCGACCAGTTCGCCGACGGATCGCACGCGGCGATTGCCCAGATTATCGATGTCATCGATCTCTCCGTGTCCATTCTTGAGGTCGATGAGCGTACGCATGACGTCGATGATGTCTTCCTTGCTAAGGGTGCCGGGTCCTTCATCGCCCTCGCGCCCGAGCCGGCGGTTGAACTTCATCCTGCCGACCGCAGACAGATCATAACGGTCGGCATTGAAAAACAGGTTGTTGAACAGCGCATGCGCCGCCTCTTTTGTCGGCGGCTCGCCCGGGCGCATCATCCGGTAAATCTCCACCTGGGCCTCGAGCTCGTTGGTGGTCGTGTCGATACGGAGCGTGTCGGACATATACGAGCCCTTGTCGAGATCGTTGGTATAGATCGTTTCCAGCGTCTTGAACTTCTTTTCGATCAGCTGATCGATGATCTCTTCGGTAATGACCGTGTTTGCCTCTAGCAGCAGCTCACCGGTGTCGGGGTCGATGATATCCTTTGCAAGGGTCCTGCCCGTGAGGTACGTCGCCGGAACTACGAGCTTTCTGACCCGGGACTTTTCCAGCTCCCGTACATTCCGTGCGGTAATGCGTCTCCCGGCTTCCACCATGACCTCACCTTTTCCGTTGGTGATGTCGAAAAGGACCTGCTGCCCGCGCAGGCGCTGGGGAACCAGGTCCATCTTGATGTCCCTGGCGGACAGATGGAACGTATCGTTGTCGAAAAAGATCTCCAGCACTTCCTGGGCGGTAAAGGCCAGGGCCCGCAGCAGGATGGTTGCAGGCAGCTTTCTGCGACGGTCGATGCGGATGTACAGAAGGTCCTTCGGATCGAATTCAAAATCCAGCCAGGATCCCCGGTAGGGAATGACCCGGGAGGAAAACAACAGCTTGCCGGAAGAGTGGGTCTTGCCGCGGTCGTGATCGAAGAACACCCCGGGAGACCGGTGCAGCTGCGACACGATCACGCGTTCGGTGCCGTTGATTACGAAAGTGCCGTTGTCAGTCATCAACGGGATTTCACCCATGTAGACTTCCTGCTCCTTGACGTCCTTGACGGACTTGCTGCCCGTGGTTTCGTCCTTCTGGTAGATCACCAGTCGCAGCAGCACGCGCAGCGGCGCGGCGAATATCAGGCCGCGCTGCTGGCACTCCTTCACGTCGAACGGCGGCGATCCCAGCCGGTAGCTGACGAACTCCAGAGCGGCGTTGCCGTTGTAACTCTCGATCGGAAACACGGATCGAAATGCGGCCTGCAGCCCCCGTTCCCTCCTGTCTTCGTGGCTGGCGTCCGCCTGCAGGAATTTCTTGTAGGAATCCTTTTGTGTGGCCAGCAGATAAGGCACACGTAAAACGCTGGGACGCTTGCTAAAGCTATTACGTAGCCGCTTCTTTTCAGTAAAGGAATAACCCATGGATACCTCTCGGAATTACCGGATTTCGTTGCCTTGCACAAACAGCAAAAGGCCGGTGGATGATATCCCCAGCCTGATGCGTTTGAATGCCGTACAGAGCGCGATGTCGATAGCTCTTATTTGAGCTCGACGGACGCGCCTGCTTCTTCCAACTGCTTCTTGATCTCTTCGGCTTCGTCTTTGCCTGCCGCTTCTTTTACCGGCGCAGGCGCACCTTCGACCAGATCCTTGGCTTCCTTCAAACCAAGGGAGGTAATGGCGCGTACGGCCTTGATCACGGAAACCTTGTTCTCGCCAAAACTGGTCAGAACGACATCGAATTCGGTCTTCTCTTCAGCCGCTTCGGCTTCACCGCCGCCCGCGGCCGGCGCCGCAACGGCTACGGCCGCCTGGGCCGATACGCCGAATTTCTCTTCCATGTCCTTGATCAACCCGGACAATTCGAGTACTGACATATTGCCAATCGATTCTAAAATGTCTTCTTTAGTAACAGCCATTTCTAAAACTCCTGAATTATAGTGTTTGATCTGTCGAGCTAAGCCGCCGTTTTTGCATCGTTTACAGCAGCCAGCGTGCGCACGAATTTCGACGGCACCTCGTTGAGCGTCTGCACGAACTTGACGATGGGCGCCTGCATTGTGCCGAGTAGTGTTGCGAGCAATTCTTCACGACCGGGCAGTTTTGCCAGAGCGCTTATTTCTTGCTGGGACAGCAGCGCACCGGACATTGCTCCAATCTTGATCGAGAAAACGTCATTTGCCTTCTCGAACTTGCTCAGCACTTTCGCCGCCGCCACCGGGTCTTCCGATGCGGCCAGCGCAAGCGGCCCAATCAAGTGTTCGTCCAGACACTCGAAATCGGAACCCTTTACGGCCCGTCGCGCAAGCGTGTTCTTGACCACCTGCAAAAAGACACCGGCTTCTCTGGCTTCTCTTCGCAAGCTCGTCATCTTTTCTACGGTCAATCCACGGTATTCCGCGACGATTGCTGTCTGGGATTCGGACAACACGGCCGACACCCGCTCGACAACCGCCTTTTTGTCTTCAAGACTCAGGCTCATGGTTGAGCATACCTCCTAAGTTAAGGCGCCCAGATTCAGGAATTCGGGAAGTCTTTTCACCCTGAACTGTCCGCCGTCTGCGCAGGAAATTAAACCTTGCGGTACCTGCGGTCTTTGACAACACTGCCATACGCGGTCGGCGGCCATACCTGCTGGCAGCCACATCCGGATATTGGCAGCACCTTTGATGCGACAAGCCTAAATCGGCAATGTCGCTCTATCGACGCGTATACCCGGGCCCATCGTTGTGGACAGGGTAACTCGTCGAAAATACTGGCCCTTCGCCACCGGCGGCTTTGCCTTCTGCAACGCCCCCAGCAACGCGGTCAAGTTTTCTTTCAGCGCCTCCGGCTCGAACGAAGCCTTGCCGATGGAGCAGTGGATAATTCCAGCCTTGTCGTTCCGGAACTGGACCTGGCCGGCCTTGGCATTTTCCACCGCTTTACCCACATCACTGGACACGGTGCCGACTTTGGGATTGGGCATCAGCCCCCTCGGTCCCAGAATCTGTCCGAGACGTCCAACCACCTTCATGCTCGCCGGCGTCGCAATGACGACGTCGAAATCGAATTCGCCGGCCTTGACTTTTTCGGCCAGATCGTCCATTCCCACCACGTCTGCTCCGGCGTCGGCAGCGGCTTCGGCGTCGGGTCCATCGGCGAATACCGCGACCTTCATCACTTTACCCGTGCCCCTCGGCAACACTGTTGCACCGCGCACGTTCTGGTCGGACTTCCGCGCATCCACTCCAAGATTTACGGACACGTCCACGGACTCATCAAACTTCGCCGATGCGGTCTGCCTGACCAGATCGATTGCGGCATCGAAATCATAAAACTTGCCGAGTTCCACCTTCGCCGCCTGGCCCGTCATTCTTTTTCCCGACACGGACATTACTTGACTCCCTCGGTTTCGATGCCCATGGACCGCGCGCTGCCCGCGATGATCCGGACCGCATGATCCATATCGTTGGCATTGAGATCCGCCATCTTTATAGTTGCGATCTCTTCAAGCTGCTGGCGCGTTACTTTCGCCACCTTGTCTCGATTCGGTTCGGCGCTGCCTTTCGCCACCTGGGCGGCTTTCTTGAGCAGCACCGCAGCGGGCGGCGTCTTCTTGATAAACGTGAAACTCTTGTCGCTGTATACCGTAATCACTACGGGAATCGGCATACCCTTTTCCACATCCTGGGTTTCCGCATTGAACGCTTTGCAGAACTCCATGATGTTCACGCCGTGCTGTCCCAGAGCCGGGCCCACAGGCGGACTCGGGTTGGCCGCCCCTGCAGGTACCTGCAGTTTGATGAGTGTGTCTACCTTCTTTGCCATATTTCAATCTCCCGGGTTCAAACGCCGTACCTGCCTGTCAGGGCCTTCGGGCTCCCCGCCAAATAAATGAATCGGATCAAATCGACAATGTTCGCCGGGTTGAAACTCTTACCACCACTATCGCCTAGCCTTTGTCCACCTGGCTGAAATCCAGCTCTACCGGCGTGGAGCGTCCGAAAATGGAGACCGCCACACGCAGTTTGGATTTCTCGAAATTCACGTCTTCAACCGTGCCGTTGAAATCCGCGAACGGTCCGTCTACTACCCGCACGAGCTCTCCGGGCTCGAAAGAAAATTTCGGTCTCGGATGCTCAGCGCCCACCTTGACCTGCTGCATGATTGCCTGGGCTTCCTTATCGCTAATCGGCGTCGGCCTCGAACTGGTGCCACCGATGAAGCCGGTTACCCGAGGCACGCTTTTGACCAAGTGCCAGCTATGGTCGTTCATCTCCATCTGCACCAGCACATATCCGGGAAAGAACTTCCTCTCGCTTGTTCTCTTCTGCCCGCCTTTCATTTCCACGACATCCTCCGTCGGCACGAGGATTTCGCCAAAGCTGTCTTCCATTCCGGCGCGTCTTATGTGTTCCTTGAGGGCTTCGGCGACATGCTTTTCAAATCCTGAAAAGGCATGCACCACGTACCAGCGTTTCTGATCTGATTTGTCTTCCATTTCTAGGCCCCCGTCTTCAGCACCAAGTCGTACACGATCCAGAACAGAGCGGTATCCAGTAT
>CAMYOI010000057.1 GCA_947259955.1 uncultured Gammaproteobacteria bacterium | reverse complement strand
GATCCCCTGAGCTGGAGTCAGAGTTCCTTGCCCGGGCTGAGGCGCAGGGATTGATTGGTTTGAAAGGGCACAGGGCAGTCGGGGGCATGCGCGCGAGTATCTACAATGCGGTTCCCGAGCAAGCGGTCGACACGCTGATAGATTATATGAACCATTTCAGGCACAGCCAGGGCTGAGTGATGTTTGCGCGTAACCGCGTGCTTGATGCTATTCTTGACAAATTACGGCGTTATCGGTTCTCCGCATGGAACGTTTAAGACAGAAACAACCGCGTAAATGAGTCACCACGACAAGATTAGAAAGTGGCGGGATCGCATCGATGCGATCGATGTCGAGATCCATGATCTGATCAATGACCGGGTTCGCATTGCGCAGGAGATCGCCCGCCTCAAGTCAAACGATCCCGAAGGTGATTTCTACCGGCCCGAGCGCGAGGCACAGATCCTCAGAAAGGTGATGGAACGCAACCAGGGGCCGTTATCGGACGAGGCCGTGGCGGCTTTGTTCCGGGAAATCATGTCCGCGGCCCTCGCCGCCGAGTTGCCCGTGCGTATCGGCTACCTCGGGCCCGAGGGCACTTACAGCCACGCCGCGGTGCTCAAGCATTTCGGAAAGTTCATTGACACCGCGCCCCAGATGACCATCGACGACGTATTCCGGTCGGTTGAAAAGGGAGAGTCCAACTACGGGGTGGTCCCGGTCGAAAACTCCATCGAGGGCGTTGTGACCCATACTCTGGACAAGTTCTTGGATACCCCACTGAAGATTTCTGGTGAGGTGCGCCTGCGCATTCGGCATCAGCTGCTCAGCAACGAGAATAAACTGGAAGACGTGCATACCGTATATGCCCACAATCAATCGCTGGCGCAATGCCGCGCCTGGCTGGGTACCAATCTGCCCACCGTGAGACTCGAGGCAGTGTCCAGCAATGCGGAGGCCGCGAAATTGGTTACGGAACACGACCATGCCGCCGCCATTGCCAGTACCTACGCGGGCGAACTCTACGCACTGGAGGTGCTGGCGGGCGATATCGAAGACAATCCCAGCAATACGACCCGGTTTCTCGTCATCGGCCAGCAGTCGCCCCCGCCGAGTGGAAACGACAAGAGCAGCCTTATCGTTGCCAGCAGGAACCAGCCCGGCGCACTTCACCGGCTGCTCACCCCATTTGCCGAGCACGGTATCAGCATGACCCGGATCGAGTCACGGCCGTCCAGGCAGGCACTTTGGGAGTATGTTTTCTTCATTGATATCGAAGGGCACCAGCACGACCCGGTCATCCGCGATGCGCTGGCCCAGCTCGAAGGTGAGGCGGCCTTCCTGAAAATGCTCGGCTCTTATCCGATGGCAATACTTTAGTGGTAATACCGCAATGACCAGCCAATTCCCGTTTGACCGGGCCCTGCCCGGCGTCCGTGAACTCCAGCCATACCAGCCCGGTAAACCCGCCGAGGAGCTGGAAAGAGAACTCGGCATATCCGGTGCCGTCAAGCTCGCATCCAACGAAAACCCGAGGGGATGTTCGCCGGCGGTTTTGACGGCAATCCGGGAGTATTCGGATATAGGCCTTTACCCGGATGCCAACGGATTCTCCCTGAAGCGGGCGTTGTCTGGGCAGCTTGGGGTCGAACCCGCGCAAATCACTCTCGGCAACGGTTCCAACGATGTGCTGGATCTGTTGGCGCGTGTTTTCGTTGGGCCGGGTGATGACGTTGTATTTTCGGAGCATGCGTTCCTTGTCTACCCGCTGGTTACACGTGCCGTTGGCGGCAATGCGGTGGTCGTGCCGGCCTCTGACTGGGGGCACGACCTGTTGGCCATGTCAAAGGCGCTGACCAGCCGGACCAAGCTGGTTTTCATTGCAAATCCGAATAATCCGACCGGAACCTATTCGCCCGCACCGCAGCTCGAACAATTTTTGGCCGAAGTTCCCACGAATATCGTCGTGGTCATCGACGAAGCCTATTTCGAATATGTGAGCGCGGATGATTATCCCAATGCGCTGCATTGGTGCACGCGGTTTCCAAACCTCGTCGTAACGCGAACATTCTCCAAGATCCATGGTCTTGCTGGTCTGCGCATCGGATTCGGTGTGGCGAGTAAAGAAATAACGGATTTATTGAACAGGGTCCGGCAGCCGTTCAACGTCAACGCGCTGGCGTTGGTCGCCGCCGAGGCCGCCTTAAATGATGCAGAACACGCGGTCCGCTGTGCGCGGGACAACGAAGAACAGCGTGCAAGGCTCGCCCGATTCTGCGTCGAGCGGGGGCTGGATTACATCCCCTCGGTGGCGAATTTCCTTACCGTCGCGTTTGGTGATCGTGCCGGCGAAATCAACAACAAGCTGCTGCACAAGGGCGTCATCGTGCGGCCTCTGGAAAATTACGGCATGCCGCACCATTTGCGAATTACGATCGGGCGAGACAAGGAAATGGATCGATTGTTCGATACCCTTGCGTCCTTTCTCTAACCTGCTTATTGCACCAGGGCGCCACGCGTGAAACCGGGTATGACTATCGACAGGCTGGCATTGATCGGGGTCGGTTTGATTGGTGGGTCGCTGGCCCGCGGCCTGAAACGCACCGGTGCGGTCGGGCAAGTGGTGGGAGTGGCCAGGACTCGGGAGACGCTGCGCAAAGCCCTCGAACTGGGTGTCATCGACCAGGCAGAGGATCGAGTGGAAGCCGCTGCCGCTGCCGCGGACATCGTGGTGATCGCCACACCGATGCAGACCATACCATTGATTCTCGATAGCCTCGATGCATGCATCGGTCGGCATACCGTCGTTACCGATGTGGGCAGCGTGAAGGGCTATGTGGTCAACGCGGTCGAGACCAATCTTCCCCGCCACCGGGATCGATTTGTTCCCGGGCATCCGATAGCAGGCCGGGAACACGCCGGGGTGGAGGCGTCCACCGCGGATCTGTTCGAGGACAAATCGGTGATACTGACCCCGTGCGAATACACGGAACCTGAAGCCACGGAGCTCGTCGCAGCGATGTGGCGCGAAACCGGTGCAAACGTCGAGAACATGGATGCACGGATTCACGATCAGCTGCTGGCAGCGACTAGCCACCTTCCTCATGTCGTCGCCTACGCCCTGGTAGATTTCCTCGCACGGCAAAGCGAGGCCGATATGCTGTTCCGCCTTGCTGCCGGGGGCTTCTACGATTTCACCAGGATCGCGTCCAGCGATCCGGTGATGTGGCGGGACATCTGTCTGACCAATCACGAAGCACTGCTGGCGGTTCTGCAGGGTTACCGGAGCACTATCGACCAGTTGATCGATGCCGTTAAAAGATCCGACGGCGACGCGCTGCGCGAGTGCTTCGAGAGATCCAAGCGGTCGAGAGACGCCGGACTCGAGGGCAAGGCCGGCGGGAGCAGGTGACGGTCGAAGTGACAGAGATCCGTTACGTTGTCGACCCCGGGGGACGGATAACCGGGAATACGCGCGTCCCCGGCGACAAGTCGATTTCGCACCGCGCGGTGATACTCGGTGCCATTGCCGAAGGAAACACGCGGGTTAGCAATCTGCTCGAGGGCACGGATGTGCTGGCTACCGTAGCCGCGTTCAGAAAAATGTCGGTGCAGATCGAAGGTCTTGAAAGCGGCGAGATGTTCATTCGGGGGGTGGGTCTGCACGGCCTGAGTGTGCCGAGCGAAGACCTCGATCTCGGCAACTCCGGCACGGCAATGCGATTGATGACCGGACTTCTGGCAGGGCAGCGTTTCGACTCGAGGCTGACCGGAGACCGGTCGCTATCCCGAAGGCCGATGAAGCGGGTGATCGATCCTTTGACCCTGATGGGCGCGTCCATCGAATCGACGGCCCAGGGAACGCCGCCGCTGAAGGTGCGTTCCGTCGACCGCCTGAGCGGGATCCGCTATGTGCTTCCCGTAGCAAGTGCGCAGGTGAAATCGGCGTTATTGCTCGCGGGTCTATATTCGACTGGTGAGACCTGCATCGAGGAGCCGCGGCCCACTCGTGACCACACCGAAAGGATGCTGGCGGGATTTCAGTACCGGTGCGAGCGAACCGACTCGACCGTATGCCTGACCGGAGGCGGACGATTGCACGGTACAGAAATCGATGTGCCGGCGGACCTGTCCTCGGCTGCATTTTTCATCGTTGCGGCGACGATAGCCGCGACATCCCGACTGCGGCTTCGCAGCGTGGGAATCAATCCTACCCGGACCGGGGTCATCGAAATTTTGCGGAGCATGGGTGCGTCGATCGAAACCGAAAACGAACATGAGATTTGCGGCGAGCCGATTGCCGACATAGTGGTCAGGTCCGCGCCCCTGCGGGGTGTGAAAGTGCCGGCCGACCTCGTGCCGCTGTCCATCGATGAATTTCCAATATTGTGCATTGCTGCAGCGTGTGCGGCTGGAACGACCACCATTCGGGGTGCATCGGAACTGCGGCACAAAGAGAGTGACAGGATATCGTCCATGGTGGCGGGATTGCGCGGACTCGGAATCGATACAGAAGAATTCGCTGACGGGATGAGCATTCGGGGTGGTGATTTCGATGGAGGTGTCGTCAACAGTTTCGGTGACCACCGGGTTGCCATGGCGTTTTGCGTGGCGGGTCTGCGCGCCCGTTCACCAGTGGAAATCCGGGATTGTGGCAACGTCGTGACATCGTTTCCCGGATTTATTCGAACCGCATCGAGTTGCGGACTTCGTATCAATGAGCTGCGCTAACATTCCGGTGCTTGCCGTGGACGGACCCAGCGGTTCCGGCAAGGGCACCGTAGGTCAGCAATGCGCCCTGGCGCTCGGTTGGCACTTTTTGGACAGCGGCGCCGTATATCGCGCGTTGGCCTATTCGATAAAAATAAATGGTATAAATATCAATAGCCTGGAGAATATTCTTGATAGAGCGCAACACATGGATTTCGAGTGCAGGCCGGCACCGCCCGATGCGGCCGAAATCTGGCTAGATGGCCGGCTCGCCGCGGGTGAACTGCGCGGCGAGGAAATCGGCAAACTGGCGTCGCAGCTGGCGTCGAGGCCGGCGGTCAGGTCGGTTTTGCTCGATCTGCAGCGCACCGCACGAAAGCCTCCGGGCCTGGTGGCGGACGGTCGCGATATGGGTACGGTCGTATTTCCGGACGCGACGCTTAAGATTTTTTTGACGGCGAGTGTAAAAGAAAGGGCGAGAAGGCGCTATAACCAGTTGAAGTTAAAGGGTTTCGATGTTAGTCTTGCCGCCCTTTTTCAGGCGATCCAAGACCGTGATACCCGTGATTCGGAGCGTAACGTTTCTCCACTCGCAGCTGCGGAAGATGCTGTGACGATAGACAGCTCCGACCTCAGCATCGACGAGGTCGTCACACGGATCCTGGATTTAATCAACAACCGGCTCGCGATCGAAGGTATCGATAAAAACGGGCAGTGATCAGGTCTGACCTTAATATCCTGACCGGATTAGTCGGGGCAGACCATATAGTTTGAGCAAATAAAAGTATGAGTGATAGTTTTGCAGAGCTCTTCGAAGAGAGCATAGCCAAGACAGTGATGTCCCCCGGCGCGGTTATCATGGGAGAGATCGTTGACGTGGAGGGCGAATTCGTAATTGTCAATGCGGGCCTCAAATCTGAGGCGGAAATTCCCACGGAGCAATTCAGGGACGACAAGGGTGATTTGACGGTCAATGTCGGGGACTCCGTTGAGGTTGCGATCGAAGCATTCGAAGACGGTACCGGACAGACCAGGCTTTCCCGGGAAAAAGCGTGTCGCGCACGTGCGTGGGACGAACTGGAAAGCGCCCACGATGAACAAAGCATCGTAACAGGCGTGATTACCGGCAAGGTCAAGGGCGGATTTACCGTATCGATCCAAAGCATTCGCGGTTTTTTGCCCGGCTCGCTGGTCGATGTTAGACCGGTCAAGGATTCCGCCTATCTCGAAGGCAAGGAACTCGAGTTCAAGGTAATCAAACTCGACCGTAAGCGAAACAACGTCGTTGTGTCACGGCGTGCCGTCGTGGAACACGAACTCAGCGCCGAGCGGGACGCCCTGCTGGAAACGCTCGAGGAAGGACAGATTATCAAAGGCATCGTCAAGAACCTCACCGATTACGGTGCATTCGTCAACCTGGGCGGCATCGACGGGCTGTTGCATATTACCGATCTGGCCTGGCGTCGCGTCAAGCATCCGTCCGAGGTGCTCAATGTCGGTGACGAGATCGAAGCGCGGGTATTGAAATTCGATCGTGAACGCAATCGCGTCTCCCTCGGGATGAAACAATTGGGTGACGACCCCTGGGTAGATCTGCCGAGACGCTATCCGGAAGGAACGCGGGTATTCGGAAAAGTGACCAATATCACGGACTACGGTGGATTCGTTGAACTGGAGGAAGGTGTTGAGGGCTTGGTCCACGTCTCTGAAATGGACTGGACCAACAAGAACATCCATCCGACGAAGATTTGTCATATCGGCGATGAAGTGGAAGTCATGGTGCTGGACATCGACAATGAACGCCGTCGCATATCCCTGGGTATGAAGCAGTGTCATCCCAACCCATGGGAAGAATTCGCGGCGACTCACAATAAGGGTGACAAGGTCTCCGGAAGCATCAAGTCAATTACCGATTTCGGCGTATTTATCGGCCTGGATGGAGGCATCGACGGTCTGATACATCTCAGCGATCTCTCCTGGGACAATCCTGGAGAGGAAGTGGTCCGTCAGTATAAGAAAGGAGATTTGGTCGAAGCCGTGGTGCTTGCCGTGGATCCGGAAAGAGAACGCGTATCGCTCGGAATCAAGCAGGCCTCACAGGATCCCTTCAGTGCGTATGTGCAGGAGCACGGCAAGGGCAGCGTGGTGAGCGGCGTCATTGGGGAAATCGACGCCAAGGGTGCAACGGTCAACCTGGCGGATGGTATAGAAGGTTATCTACGGGCTTCCGAATTGTCCCAGGATCACGTCGCGGATGCGCGCACCGTGTTAAAGGAAAACGATGCGGTGGAGGCAAAAATCACCAGCATCGACCGTAAGAACCGGCGCATATCGCTTTCCATCAAAGCGCTGGAGGCGCAGCAGGAGAGCGAAGTCATACAGGAGTACACCCGAAAGGCCGGTTCTGCTACGGCAACCCTTGGTGACAAGCTCAAGGAACAACTCAACAAGAATGCGGAAGCACCGGAATAGCATGCTGGCAGGGGCTGACGGCTGGGTCGATGAATAATTCGGCCATCACCAAATCGGAAATGATCGACATGCTGGCCGCGGAGCAGCCTCAGCTCGCGTACCGGGATGTGGAACTTGCCGTAAAAGGCATGCTCGAATGCATGGCCGATGCGCTGTCAGAGGGCAAGCGCATCGAAGTGCGGGGGTTCGGTAGTTTTTCACTGCACTATCGGGCCTCCCGAGTCGGCCGCAATCCCAAAACGGGAGACGCCGTGGTGGTGCCGGAAAAGCACGTCCCCCACTTCAAGCCGGGGAAGGAGCTCAGGGAGAGAGTGGATATGGCCGCGGCAGCCGCATTCAATCCCGCTACCGGTTCGGATGACGACCTATGATCCCTCGATATCAACGCAATAAATGAAAAGACTATATTACATCATCGTTTTTCTGGTCGTGCTGGTGGCTGCAATCAGCTTTGTGTTAAAAAATCCGCAGCCGGTCGAGGTGTTTTATTATTTTGGTTTCCACTGGGAGGGGCCGCTGTCGGTGCTGGTGTTTTGTGTGCTGGCCATCGGTGCTCTGCTCGGAACGTTGTTGACCCTTTCCTGGGTCTGGCGGGCAAAGCGGGAGCGTTCCGCGGCCAGGCGTGAAGTCAAAAGAATGGAGCATGAAATCTCCAACTTGAGAACACTGCCGAGTAGAGATTAGGTACAAGTAGAGATCAAATAATGGATCCACTCTGGCTATTGCTGCTCTTGCCTCTAGCAGTAGCTTCCGGCTGGTACGCCTCGCGCAGGGAGAATTCGAATCGCCCCGAAATCACCGAATTCAACCTGCCGTCTGCCTATTTCAAGGGCCTGAATTTTCTCCTCAACGAGCAGCCGGACAAGGCTATCGAAGTATTCATAAAGGTGCTGGAAGTGGATTCCGAAACCGTCGAGATGCACCTCACCCTGGGCAACCTGTTCCGCAGGCGCGGTGAACTCGAGCGGGCCACCCGCATACACCAGAACATCATAGCCAGGCCGAATTTGAGTAATTCCCAGCGCCTGCAGGCGCTATTCGAGTTGGCTCAGGATTATTTCAAGGCGGGATTGCTCGACCGCGCAGAGAGCCTGTTCCTCGAACTGGCCGACGCACCTTCGCATGCCGAGCAGGCATTGCGCTATCTGTCACAGCTGTACGAGCAGGAGAAGGAGTGGGAGAAAGCGATATCCGCCACGCAACGACTGCAAAAATATTCCGAACGGGACATCTCTCCCGTGCTGGGACAATACTATTGCGAACTCACCGACGTTTGTCTAGAGAAACGGGAATATGAAAAAGCGAAGGCTCATGTCGACAATGCACTCAAGGTCGATGCAAACTGCACTCGAGCAACTATTCTGCTGGGTAACATCGAATTCAAGATGGGCGAGCCCCGGCGGGCTATTGATACCTGGCGAAAAATTGAAGATATGGATCCACGATATCTGGGCGAGGTGATCGACAGCATCGTGGTCGCTTACCGGGAGTTGAAGGACGACGAAGGGTTGTGGGCATTCCTGACGAACGCTCTGGATGATTATGGGGGTCCGAAGCTGCTCAAAGCGCAAGTCGAGGAAATCGAGCACCGGAAGGGGCGGAGCGAGGCCGTTGATTTCCTTACCGATTGGGTTCGCAAGCACCCGACGCTGCACGGTCTGCGCAGCCTGGTCAACCTGAAAAAAATGGAACAGGACTCCGCGGACTCGGAATCCGAGATCGAACCATTGCAGTCATTGCTTGTCAGCATGTTCGATACGGACGGCATGTACAGATGTCGACAGTGCGGATTCACGGGACGGACGCTCCACTGGCAGTGTCCTGGATGCAAGGGCTGGTACATGCAGGCACCCATCATGGACGAGCACCTGAACAAGCAGATAAACTAGTCCGTATTTACGTGAATCGTTGACAACATCTAGTCGTCCGTATATCCTGAATGAGGAGTTCGATGATCGAACTCTTGGTCAACCGCGGTGTTGTTGACCGGCGGTTGTAATTCAAGGAAGACCCTGTATCCGGGATCAAACCTGGCTTCAGGAACAAACAAGGAGGTCCAAGGATGGCAAATCCATCAGAAGTCCATATTTACCCCCCCTCGGTTGTATCACCCCACTCAAAGCGTCTGATTTCCCGGTGCTTTACCCGGGTGGCCGCGATCGTTCTCCTCACCGTATCGTTAACCTCGCAAAGTCTTGCTGCACCGGTCGACGTCAATACAGCGGACGGACATTCTCATAGGAGGCAAGGTATTGAAGTCTGCTCCGGAATGATCAGCGCGGGATGCTGAATTGGGGGCGCCGGACCTGGCGCCCTTTTTTTTGGTGCGACCGGCAGGGCGCACCAATGACTCGACAATACGAAAAAAAACAGCATAATAGCGCCCCAGTTTTCCCGGCTAAACGCGCTTCTTTCACACGTTTTAAAAAATAATGCAGATTACGATCGTAGGGACCGGATATGTCGGTCTGGTGACCGGCACCTGTCTGGCAGAGGTCGGCAATAGCGTGGTTTGTGTCGACACCGATGCCCGCAAGATTGAGATGCTGAACAGGGGAGAAATTCCCATTCACGAACCCGGGCTGTCGGAACTGGTTGTTGAGAACACCGACGCCGGCAAACTGGAATTTTCGACGGACATAGCGCATGGCGTAGGCCACGCCGACGTCATTTTCATTGCGGTCGGCACCCCGCCCGATGAAGATGGTTCCGCCGACCTTAGCCACGTGCTGGATGTGGCCAGGGATATCGGCAGATGTATGACCGGTTGCAAAGTGATCGTGACCAAATCCACCGTGCCGGTGGGCACCGCCCGCAAGGTCAGTGACGCTGTCGAATCCGAATTACGTAAACGCGATGTCGATTTCGAATTCAGCGTGGCGTCGAATCCCGAGTTCCTCAAAGAAGGGGACGCGGTGGATGATTTCATGAAGCCGGACAGGATAGTGATCGGCGCCGCCGACGACCGTGCGATCCGCAGTTTGAGGGAACTGTACGGGCCGTTCAACCGTAACCGTGACCGGGTGATCGTCATGGACGTCGCATCGGCTGAACTTACCAAGTACGTGGCAAATGCCCTGTTGGCGACAAAAATTTCGTTCATGAATGACATGGCCAACCTGGCGGAACTGCTTGGCGCCGATATCGAGCTGGTCAGGCAGGGCATCGGTTCGGATCCCCGCATCGGCTATCACTTCATCTATCCCGGGGTGGGTTACGGGGGGTCTTGTTTTCCGAAGGACGTGCAGGCTTTGTTCCGAACGGCAAAGGAAAACGACTACGATGCGCGCATTCTTAAAGCCGTTGAAGCCGTGAACAACGACCAGAAAAAGGTTGTCCTCGAAAAAATCGCGAGGCGCTTCGGCAACGATCTTAACGGAAAACGATTCGCCATCTGGGGTATAGCGTTCAAACCCGACACCGACGACATACGGGAAGCCCCAAGCCGGGTAATCATGGAAGGTTTGTGGGATATGGGCGCGACGGTCTCGGCGTTCGATCCGGTTGCATCCGGCGAGACGGCGCGCATCTACAAGCAGAGGCCGGAGCTTGATCTGGTCGGTGACCCCGGTGAAGCACTGGATGACGCAGATGCGCTGATCGTCGTTACGGAGTGGAAAATGTTCCGTAGCCCGGATTTCCCGGCAATGAAAGCTCGCATGCGAGAGCCGATCATTTTCGACGGAAGAAACATATTTGACCCCCAGTTGGCACGCAGACATGGATTCGAGTACTACGGGATCGGCCGATAACCGGATTCACGGTATTCGCACGCGGCCATGACAATCCGTAAACTCGGCTGATATGCAATCCAGCCTGTCCAGCCATACTTTCTCCGACGTGCGGGTTCTGGTAATCGGTGACGTTATGCTCGATCGCTACTGGTTTGGTGACGTCGAAAGGATCTCTCCCGAGGCGCCGGTTCCCGTGATCAATGTGGCGTACAGTGAAGAGAGGCCGGGTGGTGCGGCAAATGTTGCGGCTAACATTGCCGCGCTGGGCGCGGAGTGCACGCTGCTGTCGGTCGTCGGACAAGACGATGCTGGAAACGCCCTTTCCGCCGTGCTCGATCAGCCTCGCATTACGGCGGTACTGCATGTCGACGACCAGTCCCAAACGACCGTCAAGCTCAGGGTGATGTCAAAAAACCAGCAACTCCTGCGTGCGGATTTCGAAACTCCGCCGGCACACGAGGTGCTGCGTCTGTGTCTTGGCGAGTTCAGACAGCGTTTGCCCGATGCTGACGTCGTGCTGATTTCCGACTATGGCAAGGGAGGCCTGCTTCACATCAAGGAAATGATCGAGGCGGCGGTCGCTGTGGACAAACCGGTAATCGTCGATCCCAAGGGCAGCGAGTACAGCCGATACGCCAATGCATCGATCATCACCCCCAATCTCAAGGAGTTCGAGGGCGTGGTCGGAGCGAGCGCGGACGAAGCGGAACTGAATCGTAAGGCGACGGCGCTAATCAATGAGCTTGCCCTGGGTTCGCTGCTGATCACCAAAAGCGAGCACGGTATGACGCTTTATTTCGGGGACGGCAGCAATATCAATTATGGCGCGGCCGGGCGCGATGTCTATGATGTCAGCGGGGCGGGGGATACGGTTATAAGTGCCTGCGCACTGTCATTGGCGGCGGGTCTTTCGCACGAACACATGCTGCAGTTTGCGAACGCGGCCGCCGGAATCGTGGTTGGGAAACTGGGAACGGCGGTCGCGGCTATCGACGAGGTGGTATCAGAATTCGAGGTCAACCAATGATTGTGGTAACCGGCGGATGTGGATTCATCGGATCGAACCTGGTTCGGGGGTTGAACGAGCGCGGCGTGGAGGACATCCTGATCGTTGATGATCTATCCAAGAGTGAAAAATTTATCAATATCCTCGATTGCAGCATCACAGACTATCGGGATTATCGCTCTCTAATTGCTGACTTGTCGAAGGGGGCGGTGCGCGGAATAGAGGCGATTTTCCATCTCGGTGCGTGCTCCGACACGTTGGAGCGGGACGGGCAGTATATGATGCGGGTCAACTATGAGTACTCGCGAGACCTGCTTCTACACTGCGCGGCATCGGGTATTCCGTTCATCTATGCCTCATCCGCATCGGTTTACGGTGCGGGGCCGCGCTTCAGCGAGTCACCAGAAAACGAAGCGGCGTTGAACATCTACGCTTACTCAAAGCTGCTGTTCGACCGATATGTACGAAAGCACAGCGCGTCGATCGATACCCAGGTGGTGGGTCTCAGGTATTTCAACGTGTACGGGCCCCGAGAGCAGCACAAGGGACGCATGGCTTCGGTGGCGTATCATTTTTACAATCAGATGAAAGAAAATGGCTTTATAAGTCTGTTCGAGGGCAGCGGAGGCTATGGACACGGAGAACAGAAGCGGGACTTCATCTGGGTGTCCGACGTGGTTGACGTGAACCTGTTTTTTCTAGACAACACGGACATCAACGGCATATTCAACCTTGGCACGGGATACGCGCGCACTTTCAACGATATGGCATGTTCGGTTGTTGCCGCTGTGTGCGGCAGCCAATCCGATCTTCCCGGACTGATCGAAGCGGGCACGATTCGATATATTCCATTTCCCGGCGAACTGGCCGGGAAGTATCAAAGCTACACGCGGGCCGATATTAATACCCTGCGTGAGGTCGGATACGACAAGCGTTTCACTGCGCTGGAGGACGGTGTCGCAGAGTATGTACATTGGCGAAACGAATGCTGATGGAAGCCGCATCCAGAGAAAAGCGCTGGTATTTGATCCATTCGAAACCCAGGCAAGAGGTCGTGGCAAAGGAGAATCTTGAACGCCAGGGATACAGCACCTATCTGCCGTTGCTCAGAACGCCACGAAGAAGGATGGGAAGACGCGTCATCCGCATAGAACCGATGTTTCCGAGGTACTTTTTCATTCACCTCGATACCGAAACGGACAACTGGGCCCCCATACGGTCGACCGTAGGCGTGAGTACGCTCGTGCGATTCGGCATGACTCCCACACCTGTCCCCGACAACCTGATCGCAACACTGAGGGAACGAGACGATTCCTCGGGTGTTCAGGACATCCCGATACACGAATTCAAAATCGGCCAGAAGGTCCGAATCGAAGAGGGTCCTTTCATGGGCTACCAAGGCATATTTATGGCGAAAACGAGTCAGGAAAGGGTCATGGTCCTGCTGGATATCGTCGGCAAGTCCGCCAAGGCGCGCGTGGATATCGCCGCCCTTGGTCCGGCCGTTGATTGATCACAACGCGGAACGTGCCCATGGATTTTACCTATCAGGAATACGGAACTCTGATAGAACTGTTGCGTGCCAGCGGGTTTACACTGGAGAAATTTCACGAGGCTCCGGTTGACGAGCGAAAAGCCTACCTGAGGCATGATATCGATATGTCCATCGACGACGCCTTCAGGCTGGCGAACTTCGAGGAACAACTGGGAGTGGTATCGACATACTACGTCTTGTTGGACACCGGGCTCTACAACGTCATGGCTGCCGGTTCGAGCGCGAGGCTCAGATCCATGGCATATATGGGTCATGATATCGGACTGCACTACGTCCAGCGGAGTCATTTGGACGAAGACTTTGACTACGATTCAACCCTTTTGGCGGATATCTGCAGACAGTGCACGCTGCTTTCCGAAATGCTCGATCTGGAAATAGCGACCTTCAGTTTTCATCGGCCGACGCCCCAATTGTTGCAAAAGAAACTAATCGTCCCGGGTTTGAGCAACGCATATGCCTCTCCCTACTTTGAGCAGGGCGCCTACATATCCGATAGCAACCATCATTGGAGGTGCGGAGACCCGTTTGCTTTCATCAGTGAATTCAGCGGATCATCCCTGCAGGTCCTGACCCATCCCTTTTGGTGGAATCCTGATCCGGTCGATCCCCGCAGGAAACTGCAGGATTTTGTGGATCGATTGGCGGACAGCCATAGAGCTGCCTTGATTCACGACGTAGGGCTCGCGGCATCCGTGTTCGAAAAGGCATTGCCGTGACCTGAACATGGAAGACGTCGATTCGGTTTTTTTGGGCATCAACAACGACTACGTCGATCCTTCGGCAGCCATCGTCCGGGCGGGTAAGGTGCTTGCCTTTGCAGAAGAAGAACGATTCGTTCGGCAAAAACATGCTCTGGGTCGATATCCGATCAACGCGCTGCGATTTTGCCTCGATCACGCCGGAGTGGACTTGCGGGAGGTGGCGGCGATCGGCATTAACTGGAACCTGACGGCCTACTCGGACGGCACCATGGAAGAGTTCTACCGCGCCATGCAGACCGAATGGAAAGTCGATCGACAGACCATGGAATGGCAGCGCAGCCGGTTGAAAAAAAGAAACCGGGACAACTATCTCAAGATCCATCAACAAAATCTGTATCGAGCATTCGGCGACTCCCGCATTCCGGAATTCATCGACATCCCGCATCACTATACCCACGCGTTTCAGGCCTTCAAGCAGTCGCCATTCGACCGGGCGGTATGCCTAACCATCGATGGCTCCGGGGATAACCACTGCACCGTAGTGTGGCGATGCGATCATGAAGGCATCGTACCCATAAAAGAAATCCTCATGCCGCATTCACTGGGATGGGTCTATGCCGCATTCACGGAATACCTGGGATTCCGCGCCTACGACGGTGAATACAAGGTGATGGGACTGGCCGCCTACGGGCGGCGCAACGAGGATTTGTATAATAAACTCGCTCGCATCGTGAGGCTGGATCTGGACGAAGTGGAGTACCGTGTCGATCCGCGCTACATCCATTACGGCGGTCATCGGTATTCCGGGAGATTCACCGATGAGCTGGTCGGCTTGCTCGGCCGTACTCCGCGATTGCCGAGTGAGGACATAACACAATGGCACGAGGATCTGGCATACGCCGTTCAGGAGGCATTGGAGCGCGCGGTCGAGCGACTGGTGCGCTGGGCGGTGCTCGAATGCGGGATCGACAGGGTATGCGTCAGCGGCGGCGTGGGCCTGAACATCAAAATGAACAGCCGACTCTATCAATTGCCTGAGGTCAAGGATTTTTTTGCACATCCACTTTGCGGTGACAACGGTGCAGCGGCGGGCAGCGCACTGGTGGCTTGCCATCAGGTGTGCGGCGCGGAGCCGGAAAAACTCGTGACGCTCGCACTGGGAAACCAGGAGGACGAGGATAGTATTATAAAGGTGCTGGATACCGCGAAACTGGACTACGATCGAGTGGATGACCTGTGCGGGGAGGTGGTCGACGACCTGGTGGATGGTAAAATTGTCGGCTGGTTTCAAGGCAGAATGGAGGCGGGCCCCCGCGCGCTGGGCCAGCGCAGCATACTCGCCGATCCAAGGCACGCCGAAAACAGGGACACGGTGAACAGGGTAATCAAATTCCGGGAATACTGGCGTCCGTTTTGCCCGTCGCTGCCGGAGGAATCAATGGCGCGATACTTCGACGACTACACCAACGGGTATTTCATGAACATCTCGTTTTCCGCCAATGAACGTCTCAAGCGTGAAGCGCCGGCAATCGTTCACGTCGATGGCACCTGCCGCACCCAGATGGTGAGCAAGAGCACGTTGCCGGTGTTTCACCAGTTATTGTCCGCGTTCGAGGCAAGAACAGGCGTTCCCGTGCTGTTAAATACATCCTTCAACGTCAAGGGGGAGCCGGTCGTAGCCACCGTCACGGATGCGCTGCGAACATTCTGGTCGACCGGGCTTGATACGCTGGTCGTGGGTCCCTTCGTTATTAGAAAACCCCGCTAGACAAACCTCAACGGATGAGATACTCACAGTGACTGAAAAGCAAAAAACCGCGATCATCATCGGTGCCGGTCCCGCGGGACTCACCGCAGCATATGAACTGCTGCGACAGAGTGACATCAAGCCCGTGATTTTCGAGGCCAGCGACTACATTGGGGGTATCTCGAAAACCGTCAATTACAAAGACAACTACATCGACATCGGCGGACACCGGTTTTTTTCCAAATCCGACCGGGTAATGGACTGGTGGCTGAACATAATGCCGCTGGAAGACAGCGGGCTGGACGAATTCGAGATCACCTACCAGAACAAGAAGACCGTTGTTGGTGGCGAACGGAGCAATCCCGCAAAGACCGACCCCGAAAAGACCGACCAGGTCATGCTGGTAAGGACCAGGAAGTCACGCATTTACTTCAACCGCACGCTGTTCGATTACCCCATCAGCCTTACCGCCGATACGCTGGTCAAACTCGGAATATTCAAATCGATTCGAATGGGTTTTAGTTATCTGAGGAGTGTTGCACTCCCCATCAAGCCGGAGCGCACTCTGGAAGAGTTTTTCATCAATCGATTCGGCCGGGAGTTGTATTCAACGTTCTTCAAATCCTATACGGAAAAAGTGTGGGGCGTGGGATGCACGGAAATCAGTGCCGAGTGGGGCGCACAGAGAGTCAAAGGGCTTTCGATCAGCAAGGCTGTCTTGCACAAGATAAAGTCGGCGCTTCCCGGCAAATCCGATATACGGCAGAAGAAGACGGAGACATCACTCATTGAGCGATTTCTTTATCCAAAGTACGGGCCCGGCCAGATGTGGGAGGTGGTTGCGGACCGGGTCGTCGAAAAAGGAGGCGTGCTGCACAAACGCACCAAAGTCGAAGGACTGACGATGAGCAACGGCGAGATCGAATCCGTAACCGTGGTCAATTCCAGTAACGGAGAAAGATCCAAATACGATGCCGACTATGTATTCTCATCGATGCCGGTGAGAGACCTCGTCAACGGGATGTCACCGACGGTTGACGACCACGTCAAGGCGGTGGCGGATGGACTGGTATACCGCGATTTTGTAACCGTGGGCCTGCTGGTCAAGAGAATGAAAATCAAGGATGCGGGCGGCATGGCGGAGATGGTCTCCGACAATTGGATCTACATACAGGAGCCCGACGTAAAGCTGGGCAGGCTCCAGATCTTCAACAACTGGAGCCCGTACATGGTAGCGGACCCGGGTAATGTGTGGCTTGGCCTGGAGTATTTTTGCAACGAAGGCGACGAGCTCTGGGCCAGAACCGACCAAGCGATGATCGAATTCGCGGCCGCTGAACTGGCCAAAATCGAAATCATCGAACTCGACGATGTTATCGACGGGGTAGTGCTGCGTGAACCCAAAACATATCCTGCGTATTTCGGGACCTACGATTCATTCGACGTCATTCGGCAATTCATTGACAAGATCCCGAATCTGTACCTGGTCGGCCGCAATGGCATGCATCGATACAACAATCAGGATCACTCGATGCTCACCGCGATGACCGCGGTCGAAAACGCCATATCGGGTGTCGTTGACAAGGAGAATATCTGGACGGTGAATACGGAAGCGGAGTACCACGAGGAAAAGTAACGCTGGGGTTTGGGTCTGGTGCGAATTTACGAGCTAAGTGTCTGTAATAAAATAATAATTTGACCGGGTTCGAGATAATGAGTATAGTGTTCATATCGTGAACATTGTCGTTCCGACTATTTACTCCCGGATGATTCCAGGTCCAGACATCGATTCTCGTTGCTCCAATAAGGTTGCCTCTTAAGATTTTGATTTACATCATATTATTCATCTCGAATAGGCCCGATAAGGTGTTCATAAGATGAACGATATGGAATCCAAAGAGCAGCGCCTCACTTTGGAATTGCTGGATGCCATAGAGCGCAGTGGAGATGTCAGTCAGCGCCATCTGGCCAGCCAAATGGGAGTGGCCCTCGGACTGGCTAATTCCTACCTCAAAAGATGCGCGAAAAAAGGGCTGGTCAAGATTCGCGAAGCGCCGGCAAATCGATACTTTTACTACCTGACGCCCCAGGGCTTTGCGGAAAAATCCCGGCTAACAGCCCAGTTTCTCTCGGATTCCCTCACTTTCTACCGCCAATCGGCAGAATCTCTCAACGAATTGTTCAGGGACTGCCAGGACAAGGACTGGACAAGGCTCGTGCTCTGCGGTGTTTCGGATCTAACCGAGATCGCCATGCTGAGGGTGGACAAAACCGGACTGACAATCATCGCGGTGTATGAACCTGATGACAGCGCCGTCGACTTCCTGGGTCGACCGATCTACCAGGACTGGGCCGCTTGCCCCCAAGCCGATGCCTACGTCATTACCGATTTGCAGAATCCACTCAAGATCTTCAATGACATGGTGCTGAAGATCGGTGAGAAGGACCGTGTGCTCGTGCCGCGGGTATTGGGAATAGATCACAGTCAGCTGGCCGGGCAACCGGACACCTAACTGGGCGACACATCATTCGAAATTCATGCGGCTTGATGATTCCGCAGGGCGGTAGCGTGGAAATGAATTATTATATAGCTTACCTCGTGCCGGTACTGGGGATCCTGTAGAGAAATTTGGGGTAAAGAACAATATGGATAAAGTAAATAAAGTGGCGGTGGTTGGGCTTGGTTACGTCGGTCTGCCGCTTGCCGTTGCGTTTGGCCAACGTTTCGATACGGTTGGCTTCGACGTTAACGGCAAACGGGTCGCTGACATACGCAACCGGAGCGACCATTCCGGTGAAGTTTCATCAGATGCGTTCGAACGTGCCATACATCTCACGTTCGCCGACCGAATAGAGGATTGTGCCGGCGTAAATTTTATAGTGATCGCGGTTCCGACACCGGTCGACGATGCAAGACGGCCGGATTTCACGCCTTTGCTGTCCGCCTGCCGCACAGTCGGGAGCATCCTGACCGTGGGAACCACGGTGATATTCGAATCGACGGTTTACCCTGGCGCCACCGAGGAAGTCTGTGTGCCGGTTCTGGAACAGCAGTCGGGACTGGACTGGAAGCGGGACTTTTTCGTTGCGTACTCGCCCGAACGTGTCAATCCCGGGGATCGAGAACACACCCTGGAGAGGATAACCAAACTGGTTGCGGGGGATACCGAACAGACCTGCGCGAGGGTTGCGGAACTCTATGACGCCGTGATCGAGGCGGGAGTCCACAAAGTGGACAACATCCAGGTTGCCGAGGCGGCCAAGGTGATCGAAAACACCCAGAGGGACCTGAACATTGCGCTGGTGAACGAGCTGGCGATCATTTTCGATCGCCTGGGCCTGGATACGGTCAAGGTGCTCGAGGCGGCTGGCACGAAGTGGAACTTTCTACCCTTTCGGCCGGGCCTGGTCGGGGGCCATTGCATCGGGGTGGATCCCTATTATCTGACATTCAAGGCCCAGATGATGGGTTATCACCCGGAAATCATCCTGGCCGGCCGCCGTATAAACGACGGTATGGGCAAATTCATCGCCGAAAGTACGGTAAAAACGATGTTGAAAGCCGGCATCGAACTCAAGGGTGCGAAGGTGAATATTCTCGGAATCACATTCAAGGAAAACTGCCCCGACCTGAGAAACTCCCAGGTTTTCGAGGTGATCAAGGAACTGCGTTCATATCGATTGGAAATATCGGTTTGTGATCCCGTCGCCAACAGTGACGAAGCCAGGGACGAATACGACCTGGAACTCAAGACGTGGGATCAGTTGCCGGAAGCGGACGCACTGCTGTTGGCGGTGGCCCACCGCGAGTTTCTGGGCCATACGGGGATGCTGGTATCCAAGATTTCCTCCCCCGGGGCGTTCATAGACGTCAAATCCGTGGTCGATGGCAAGACCATCGAGAACCGCGGGATTACGCTGTGGCGGCTTTGAGGCGTAATTTCGTAACGCGCAATGGCGCGGTCGTCCGACGCAACGTGGCGGCCGGTAAACGGTCATGAACCTGCTGATCACGGGTGTGGCCGGATTCATAGGATCGACGCTGGCAAGACGTGTTCTCGACCGTGGAGACACGGTGATAGGGATAGATAATCTCAACGATTACTATGACGTGTCGCTGAAACTGGCGCGCCTCGAACTGTTGAAGAAATATGCAGGAAAGTTCAGATTCTACAAGGCGGACATCACGGATAAACAGGATATCGAAAACGTATTCTCGGAACACCGGATCGAGCGCATCATGCATCTCGCTGCGCAGGCGGGAGTTCGCTATTCGCTGGAAAATCCAGCGGCCTACATCGATACCAATCTGGTCGGTTTTGCGCACATCCTGGAAGCGGCGAGACAGGCAACGGTCGAGCACCTTGTCTACGCGTCATCGAGTTCGGTGTACGGTGCAAACACGAAGCTGCCGTTTTCAGAGTCGGACAACGTGGATCATCCTGTATCCTTGTACGCCGCGACAAAAAAATCGAACGAGCTAATGGCGCATACCTATGCCCATTTGTACGGGCTCCCGTGCACCGGGCTTCGGTTTTTTACGGTATACGGTCCGTGGGGGAGGCCGGACATGGCGCTTTTCCTGTTTACACGCGGCATCACGAACGATCAGCCGATTCCCGTTTACAACCAGGGACAGATGGTGCGCGATTTCACCTACATCGATGACATCGTGGAAGGCGTAATGCGCGTGATCGACAAACCCGCTGTGGGAAATACTGGTTGGTCCGGCGACGATCCCGACCCCGCCAGCAGCGCCGCGCCCTATCGGTTGTACAACATCGGCAACAACCGCCCGGTCGAATTGATGACATACATCGAGGTGCTGGAATCGTGCCTAGGCAAGAAAGCTAAGCTGGATCTGCTTCCGATGCAGGAGGGCGACGTCCGCGCCACCTACGCCGATGTTTCCCGGCTGGTCGACGATATTGGATTCAAGCCCGAAACCACCGTGGAAACGGGCGTTGCCCGCTTCGTAGACTGGTACAAGTCATATTACAAGATATGAATAATCGATGAAAAAAGCGCTCATCACCGGTATTACCGGCCAGGACGGGGCGTACCTTGCCGAATTTCTGCTGAAAAAAGGGTACGAGGTCCATGGAGTGAAGCGGCGGACATCGCTAATAAATACCAACCGGATCGACCATTTGTATCAGGATCCCCATGAAATCGGCAGAAAACTGTTTTTGCACTATGGCGATCTCACGGATTCGAGCAGCCTGGTCAGAGTCATCCAGCACGTGCAGCCCGATGAGATCTACAACCTCGCCGCCCAGAGCCATGTTGCGGTGTCGTTCGAAGAACCGGAATACACCGCGAATTCAGACGCACTGGGGACGTTGAGGATCCTGGAGGCGATTCAGACACTGGGCTTGGCCGACGAATGCCGTTTCTACCAGGCCTCGACATCGGAACTCTACGGTAAAGTCCAGGAAACCCCGCAGAAGGAGGGTACACCGTTTCATCCGCGATCGCCCTATGGGGTCGCCAAGCTGTATGCGTACTGGATCACCGTCAACTACAGGGAAGCCTACGGCCTGTACGCGTGTAACGGGATCCTGTTCAATCACGAATCGCCAACCCGGGGGGAGACCTTCGTAACCCGAAAAATAACGCAGGGCTTGGTCAGGGTCGCACTGGGCATGCAGGATGCGATCTATCTGGGAAATCTGGGGGCGAGGAGGGACTGGGGTCACGCCTGGGACTACATTCGTGCACAGTGGATGATCCTGCAGCAACCCGATCCGGACGACTACGTCATCGCTACCGGTGAACAACGCTCGGTGCGCGAATTCGTTGAATGCGCAGCGCGGGAACTCGGACTCGAACTGGAGTGGCGGGGCGAAGGCAACGAGGAAACGGGATTGATCGCCTCGATCCAGCCGGTACCAGCGTATCCCGACGTGATCACAAACAACACGCTATCTCCCGGGCGGGAAATCGTTAGGATCGATCCGCGATATTTTCGCCCAAGCGAAGTGGATACCCTGCTTGGTGACGCGTCCAAAGCGAAATCCGTGCTGGGCTGGGAGCCGGAGATCGGTTTTGCTGAACTGGTCTCGGAAATGGTTTCCTCCGACTACACGCTCGAAAAACCCTTGCAAGGTGTAGACAAACATCCATAGCCGTGTGTTGGGAAATGCGGGCTGGTCCCCGTCCGGTAAATGCCCG
>CAMYOI010000056.1 GCA_947259955.1 uncultured Gammaproteobacteria bacterium | reverse complement strand
CAGCGGCGCGCGCCGGATGGAACGACCGAAACCCAGCAGATGGCGCTGCTGCTGGTTCTGCTCCCAGCGACGATATTCCTCGCCACCCTCATTCCCGGTGAAGCGGCGGTGGCCGTGGCCTTTTCAGCCCCGGACGGCTCCGCGGTCTATTGGGCGGTGGCCTTCGCCGTGTTCTGGGTCGTTCCCGTGATCTGGCTCACCCTTTACGGCGCCGGCCGGATCGACCCGGCGCGGCTCGGCATCTTCCTGCTGCTGGACGTGGCGATCGGCTCCGCCACTGCCTCGATGCTGGCCGGAGAGCCCTTCGGAACACCGGAAGCGGTGGGTGCGGTCCTCATCGTCTCCGCCGCCTTACTGGAGGCCTGGAGCTATCGCGGTGAGGAAAGCCCGTCGTGATGCGCCGGAACTGTTTCACTACACGGGGCCCTGACGCAATCGATGTAACCCGCTGACGAAAAACACTCCAGTACGCGGAATGTGCGGGGAACTAGCCCGTTCTTCTCACCAGGATCCCGGACGATGGTGTGAAATGCGGGCCAGGAGCCTATCCGAGGTCAAATCCACAGTCGAGCCGGCCGGCTTACCCAATCCTGCAATCGTCGCCTATGACGAGACCCAGAATACGGGCCGCGCTGTCCTGGTTCGCCGCGATCTCGACCAGTCCGATGGAATTCACGTACCAGAACAACTGCCCCGTTTCCGCCTCGCTGAAAACTCGCGCGTAATCGACTTCCAGCCCGCCGATCTTAACGCGGTGCTCCGTCGAAACGCTTTCACCGGATATTCCCGTGATTGCGTTGCCGTAGTGGTCGATGTAAATAACGCGATGGAGACTTTCCGGCCAGTCCGGAAGCTCGGGTTCGATGGCTTCGTGCTCCGGCGTGACTTCCGTCGCCAGCATCGCGGCAACCGGTGCAAACAGGTCCCGGCCGTGAAAGGAATCAGACACCCCTTCGAGATGCCACAAGATCCTGTACGAACTGCATTGCCGTGCATGTATGATGACGCGGGAGAGCAGACCATTGTCCGGCCCCACGAACCATCTGCCATCCGCTTCCACCATCAATGGCGCCCTGGGCCCGCCAACCCCGGGATCCACAACCGTCAGTAGTACGTCGCCCGCTTGAAATCTCTTTTGTAACGCGCACAGCAGGTAAGCCCCCGCCTGCACATCGAAAGCGGGCGCGGTGTGAAGAAGATCGATTACGCGTACGCCCGGCGCCTGTTCGGCGAAAACCCTGTGCACCTGGCCCACATACATGTCATCGACGCCAAAATCCGTGAACAAAGCAATCATAATATTGGTTCCATTTGATTAGTGTGCGGGAGAAGCGAAGTCCGGCGATTCACATTGGGTATTCATCTGATCGAGCATGACCTCGGCTTTGACGTAGGTCCTGGAATCGTCGACGTCGAGCCAAAAGCGCCCGTCGATATCCCAAGTCAATGCATTCTGCGTCTCCGCCAGCACGCGCACTCCACCCGAAAGGCTCGCCTCGCCGCCCCGATCCATACTTTCTTCCAGGGCATCGAATAGGCACGGTGCACAATAGAATATCCCGGTGTCGAACGCGTTGTACCGCGAGAGACCCTTGCCGATATCCTGGATGATCCCGTCTTGCTCCCAGACTCGGGTCACGTCGATGAGATCGACCAGTGGGTTGCGCAGATTCGAATCGGTGGCGAGCATTACCCCGCCACCGGGTTCAGCGCTTGAAATCAGATCCCGCACGATCTGCGGATCGAAAAGGTGGTCGGACATCAACAATAGGAAGGGCTCTTCGAGAGCGTGTTTCGCCTGCAGGACGGAAACGCCGTTGGGCTCGTGCCATCGATCATTGACGATGTGATGGAGTGTCAAGCCGTCTGATTTCGACAACCGGTCGAGGTGGGCCCTGAGCATCGGCCCCCGGTATCCGCTGACGACATAGAACTCATCGGCGCCGCCATCGCGGGCCGCAGCGATTACCCGATCGATGAGCGGCGTCCCGTTTATCGGAACGAGGGGCTTGCTTTCAGCTCTTTGCCGCAGCCGGCTCCCCTGCCCGGCCGCGATGATCAGGCATTTCACTCAGTTTCTCTCCCCAGGTGCCGTCAATAAATGCCTCCACCATTCGATAGGCCTCGTCGTCGGTATACTGCCTTGGCGGGTGCTTGCAAAAATAGGCCGACGGTGGAAGCAGAACGCCCTTGTACCCCCTGTCCAGTGCCACTTTGCAGCAGCGAATAGCGTCGATGGAGACGCCCGCCGAATTGGGAGAGTCCTCGACGGACAGCCGCAGCTCGATTTCCATCGGCACGTCACCAAACATCTTACCTTCCATGCGCAGGAAACAGACCTTGTTATCGTTCTGCCAGGGCACGTAGTCGCTCGGCCCGACGTGGATATTATCGTCGTCGATGCGCTGATCCGCGACCGACTGCACCGCTTCCGTCTTTGACTCCTTTTTGGATTCAAGGCGGCCGCGGTTCAGCATGTTGAGGAAATCCGTGTTGCCACCGGTATTAAGCTGATAGGTCCGTTCGATCTTGACGCCACGCTTTCGAAACAAATCCGTCAATGTGCGGTGCGTAATGGTCGCACCAAGCTGGGCCTTGATATCGTCTCCGATGATCGGCAGACCGCGCTGTTCGAAGCGCGCGCTCCACTCCGGATCACTGGCGATGAACACCGGGATGTTGTTGACGAATCCAATGCCCGCCTCCAGGGCGCAACCGGCGTAAAAGCGGGTCGCCTGCTCGGAACCCACCGGCAGGTAGTTCAACAGCATGTCGGCGCCCGAGTCCTTCAGCATCGAGACAACCTGCTCTTGGTCGGGTTCACTGGCGTCGGCCACGATGAACGTTCGATCGTCCTTGTAGTCCTGCATGTGGTCGGCAACGCCGTCGGCAACAAGTCCCATGCTGACTTCGACGCCGGATTCCGGGAGATCTTCGCAGAACACGACGGTGCAATTCGGTTTGGCGAAAATCGCCTTATTCACGTCCATGCCGACTTTCCTCTTGTCCACGTCGAACGCGGCGACTACCTCGATATCACCGGGCAGGTAGCCCCCCAGGTTCCAGTGCATCAATCCGATTGCTTCGTGATCCTTTTGATCACGATAGTAATAGAGGCCCTGGACCAGGGAGCTCGCGCAGTTTCCAATTCCGACAATCGCTATTTTTATCTTGTTCATATGCAATATCCCTGTTAGGTAAACACCCGGCATCGCAAATACGATATCGAAGCGGATCGACACCACGCGGTTGAATCTTCGCCTATTATAGTGTGGTAGTCCGTCTTATAAAAACAGGCTTTTTCGGCACAAACGGTGACTATGGGCAAGTCGATGTGCATTTGACGCCACGATGCCGCCTGCCGCCTGCCGCCTGCCGGGTGCCGGGTGCCGGGTGCCGACATCCGGCCGGAATCCGGCGAGCTGGTTCGATCTAAAAAAAGGCCGGGCGTCTCTTGATCGCCCGGCCTGAACATCTGCTTATTATTAACTACTTAAGCGTCAGATTCTTTTACTGCGACCGCTCCGGATTTCGCCGGCACGGAAGTCCCTTCTACCGGGCGGTCAACGAGCTGAACGAAGGCCATCGGGGCCTTATCACCCGCTCGCAGGCCGCACTTGAGAATACGCAGGTATCCGCCGGGCCGGTCCTTGAACCGCACTCCGAGATCATCGAATAACTTGGTCACGGCGGATCTGTCGCGCAACCTGGCATAAGCAAGACGCCGATTGGCCACCGTCGGGCGCTTACCCAGTGTAATCAGGGGCTCGGCAACCCTGCGTAACTCCTTGGCCTTGGGCAGGGTGGTTTTAATCTGCTCGTGCTCGATCAGTGACGTGGCCATATTTCGGAACATCGCATTCCGGTGGCTGGAATTACGATTGAGTTTACGGCCGGATTTTAGATGACGCATGATGCTATCCCAACAGCTCGGATGACGAATCCGATTCCTTTCGCAGAACCGCCGGCGGCCATGCCTCGAGCTTCATTCCCAGAGACAATCCGCGCTGCGCCAGCACATCTTTGATTTCGGTCAGGGACTTTTTGCCAAGATTCGGTGTCTTCAACAATTCCACCTCGGTGCGCTGGATTAGGTCACCGATATAGTAGATGTTTTCAGCCTTAAGGCAATTGGCGCTTCTCACAGTCAGTTCCAGATCATCAACCGGGCGAAGCAGCATTGGATCAACTTCGGGTTCATCGGCGAATGGCGCATCGGCGCTGGTTTCCTCCAGATTCACGAACACCGAAATCTGTTCGTGGAGTATGGTAGCAGCCCTGCGAACGGCTTCTTCCGGGTCGATGGCACCGTTGGTTTCGATCTCCAGGATCAGCTTGTCCAGATCGGTGCGCTGTTCAACGCGCGCATTCTCCACCGAGTAGGACACTTTGTAGACTGGACTGTAGGACGCGTCGAGCTGCATGACGCCTATGCTCTTGCTTTCCTCCGGATCGATTCGGATTTCTACAGGTTGGTAGCCGCGACCGCGTGTGACGGTCAGTTCCATTGCAATGGAACCGTCCTTGGACAAATGGCCGATGACATGATCCGGATTGACTACTTCGACATCGTGCTCGATCTGGATATCGGCGGCGGTCACCGGCCCCGAACCTTTCTTATTCAGTTTGAGTACCGCGCTTTCGCGTGCGTGCATCTTGAGCGCCACGCCCTTAAGATTGAGCAATATGTCGATGACATCTTCCTGCACACCCTCCAGGGTAGAGTATTCGTGCAGGACGCCCTCGATCCTGACCTCCGTGACCGCCGATCCCGGCATGGAAGACAGCAGGATCCTTCGCAGGGCATTGCCCAGCGTATATCCGAATCCGCGTTCGAGGGGCTCGATGATTATTTTTGCGTGCTTGTCGTCCTTCGTCTGGACATCTACCAGGCGGGGCTTTAAAAATTCAGCAGTTGAATCCTGCATATGATTTCCTCTTGAGATGTAAAAAGAAGACTACTTGGAGTACAAAGCCACAACGAGTGCTTCGTTGATTTCCGCAGGCAGATCGCCGCGATCCGGCCGCATCTTGAATGTGCTCTTGACTCCCTTTATGTCGGTTTCTATCCAGTGCGGTATGCCGATCTGCTCGGCGATCTCCAGCGCCGCCTGAACGCGCAGCTGTTTCTTGGCCTTTTCCCTGACCTCGATGTCATCCCCCGGTTTCACCTGGAAAGACGGGACATTGACGACTTTCCCGCTGACCATGATTCCCTTGTGGTTCACAAGCTGCCGGGCTTCGGCCCGGGTAACGGCAAATCCCATCCGGTAGACTACGTTATCCAGTCTGCACTCCAATAGCTGCAGCAGGTTTTCACCGGTGGATCCCTTCATACGGGCAGCGTCTTTATAGTAATTGCGAAACTGCTTCTCCATGACGCCGTACATGCGGCGTAGTTTCTGCTTTTCCCGCAGCTGTACGCCGTAAACGGTGACGCGGGGCCGGCGCCCGGTCCCCACTTGGCCGGGCAGCTTATCGATCCGGCACTTCGAATCCAGCGGCCGAACGGGACTTTTTAGAAACAGGTCCGTACCTTCACGGCGTGCCAGCTTACAAGTCGGGCCCAGATACCTAGCCATGACTATGCTCTCCTATACGCGTCGGCGCTTTGGTGGACGACAACCATTATGCGGTATGGAAGTCACGTCCATGATGTTGTTGATTTCGAAGCCGACCGCATTGAGCGCCCTGACCGCGGACTCTCGACCGGGACCGGGGCCGTTCACCCGGACCTCCAGATTCTTCATACCGAAATCCAGCGCCGCACGCCCCGCTTTTTCCGCGGCGACCTGGGCGGCAAAAGGCGTGCTTTTCCTGGATCCACGAAAACCTGCGCCACCGGCGGTCGCCCAACACAGCGCGTTACCGTGACGGTCGGTGATGGTTATGATGGTGTTGTTGAAGGAAGCGTGGATATGCGCGATGCCTTCGCTAACCATCTTCCTTACCTTTTTCTTTGCCTTGGTCGTTTTAGCCATACGTTTTAGCCATGCGTTACTTCTTTATGGGTTTTCGCGGACCTTTGCGGGTCCGTGCGTTGGTGCGGGTGCGCTGTCCGCGGAGCGGCAAACCGCGCCTGTGGCGCATACCGCGGTATACGCCCATGTCCATGAGACGTTTGATATTCATCGAGACCCCACGGCGCAAGTCCCCTTCCACAACAAACCTCGCGACTTCGCCGCGGAGCTTTTCCGCATCTTCCTCGCTCAACTCCTTGACTTTGGTCGTGCGGGTGATGCCCGCAGCGTCGCAGATCTTCTGCGCGCTTGGCCGACCAAGGCCGTAAATCGAGGTCAGCGCGATTTCGATGTGTTTGTTTACGGGTAAGTTTATTCCTGCAATTCTAGCCACGTACCGGTTCTCCGCCGCTGGCACCGAAAAGGCGCGTAAGAATACTGATCCAATCTTGTATATTCAACCTGTTAACCCTGCTTTTGCTTGTGCCGTGGATCGGAACAGATGACCCTCACCACCCCCTTGCGGCGGACGATTTTGCAATTGCGGCACATTTTCTTTACTGAAGCTCTAACTTTCATTTCTCATTCCTCGACAAACGGTATTTTCAGCCCTAATCAGCGGGTCAAACCGCCAAGCCCCCCGGTCAATTTGGATTTTTTCATCAGACTTTCGTACTGGCGCGACATCAGATATGACTGAATCTGGCTCATCAGATCCATCATCACCACAACGATGATCAGCAGCGAGGTCCCGCCAAAGTAGAACGGCACGTTCCACTGGACGATCATGAATTCAGGAATCAGACAAACCACCGTCAAGTAGATCGCGCCGCATAGCGTAAGCCGCGAAACGATGTTGTCGATGTACCGTGCGCTTTGCTCCCCCGGGCGTATTCCGGGGATGAAGGCGCCGGACTTTTTGAGATTGTCCGCGATCTCCTTCGGCTGGAACACCAGTGCCGTGTAAAAGAAGCAGAAGAACACGATCATAGTGGCGTACAGCAGGACGTAGATCGGCTGGCCGGGCTGGATGGAGGTCGCAAGGTTGGTCAACCAGTTTGCGCCGCTGCCCTGCCCGTAAAAGCTGGCGATACTGGTCGGGAACAGGATGATACTGGACGCGAAGATCGGCGGGATGACCCCTGCCATATTCAGTTTCAGAGGCAGGTGGCTGCTGCCGCCGGCCATCATCCTGCGGCCCTGCTGACGTTTGGCATAGTTGACCGTAATCCGGCGCTGCCCCCGTTCCACGAAAACGACCAAACCGGTAATCATAATAGCACCGATGAACAGGATCAGAACGAATAGCGGGCTGAATGCGCCGGTACGTGCGAGCTCCAGCGTGCCCCCCACGGCCGAGGGCAGTCCTGCGACAATGCTGGAGAAAATAATCAATGATATGCCGTTGCCGATGCCGCGCTCCGAGATCTGCTCACCGAGCCATACCAAAAACATGGTACCGGTAACGAGGGTTACCACGGTGGTTACCTTGAATCCGATGCCCGGCGTCAGGACCACGGACAGGCCACCGGCTTGCTGGGCCTCCACCGCAATAGCGATGCCGAGCGCCTGGAAGGTCGCCAGCAAAACCGTGCCGTAACGGGTGTACTGGGTGATCTTGCGACGGCCCTGTTCCCCTTCTTTCTTGAGCTGCTCGAGGGAGGGTATGACCGAACTCATCATCTGCATGATGATCGACGCGGATATGTAGGGCATTACCCCCAGCGCCATGACCGATAGCCTGCTCAGCGCACCGCCCGAGAACATATTGAACACGTCGACGATGGAACCCTGGGTCTGCTGAAACAGGGCGGCAACCGCATTCGGGTTGATCCCCGGGATTGGAATGAACGCTCCCAGACGAAAAATAACCAACGCTCCCAGAACGAAAAGGATGCGTTGACGAAGCTCCGTCAGTTTGCCACCGCCCAGCGCTGAAGGATTCAAAGCCATCGTCCTACTCGACCCTGCCCCCGGCCTTCTCGATTTCGGCCCGTGCGCCCCGGGTGGCCTCGACGCCCTTGAGGGTCACGGCACGATCTATGCTACCCGAAGCGATAACTTTTACGCGTTCAATTTTATGCCCAATAAGGGCAGCGTCACGCAGCGATACCAGATCCACCACGCTACCGGCCACCCTGGACAGTTCGTCCAGTCTGACATGGGCTGACTTTCCAGCCATGCGCGAACGAAAACCACGTTTTGGCAGTCGGCGCTGCAGCGGCATCTGGCCGCCCTCGAAACCGATTTTGAGATGACCTCCCGAGCGGGACTTCTGGCCTTTATCCCCTCTGCCCGCGGTCTTGCCCGTGCCGCTGCCCATACCGCGGCCGACACGCCTTGGCGAAGTTCTGGAACCCGCCGCGGGTTTCAATCCGTTCAATCGCATCACGCTTCCTCACACTTGAGCATATACGAGACTTTGTTGATCATGCCCCGGTTCTCCGGCGTATCCGCGACTTCCACGGTGTGATGCATGCGACGCAATCCCAGGCCCTGCACGCAAGCCTTATGCTTTCTCACCCGCCCGTGCACACTGCGGACCAGCGTTACGCGAAGCTTTTTCTCTGCCATGATCAGTCCTCCATGCCGAGCAGTTCTTGTTTGGACTTACCGCGCCTGGCGGCCACATCATCGGGGTACTGCATCTCCCGCAGCCCTTTCAGCGTCGCTCTGACGACATTCACCGGGTTGGTTGACCCGATGCACTTCGCAAGGACGTCGCGTACGCCGACGGCTTCGAACACGGCTCGCATGGTACCGCCGGCGATGATGCCCGTGCCCTCGGAGGCGGGGCGCATGACAACCTTAGCCCCGCCGTGGCGCGAACTCACGGTATAGTGGAGCGTGCCATCGTTGACGTGGACCTTCGACAGGTCGCGTCGTGCGGATTCCATCGCCTTCTGCACAGCGAGCGGAACTTCCCGTGCCTTGCCACGACCCATACCGATACGTCCCTTGCCGTCTCCGACAACGGTCAGGGCGGAAAACCCGAATATCCTTCCGCCTTTGACCACTTTGGCCACGCGGCGGACGCTTATCAGGTGTTCCTGCAGGTCGTCATTGCGACCCTCTTCTCTTGCTGCTGCCATCAGTTACATTCTCAATGATTCTTTGTGCGATATTTCCGTTTGTGTATTCTGCAATTATTTAGACCCTAGAACTCCAGGCCGTTCTCGCGCGCGGCGTCCGCGAGCGCTTTCACTCGGCCGTGGTATTTATAACCCGATCGATCGAACGCGACCCGGCTGACTCCCGCAGCCTTTGCACTCGCCGCTATTAGTTTCCCAACCTCGGTCGCAGCGGCAACGTTGCCGCCATTTTTAATGTTCGCACGGAGCTTGGGGTCCACCGTCGACGCACTGGCCACCACCCGGCCATTCGCATCATCGATGACCTGGGCATAAATGTGGCGTGGCGTGCGATATACGCTCAACCGCTGTACGCGCAGTTCCCTGATCTTGCTTCGCGCACGGCGCGCCCGTCTCAAACGTGATGTTTTCTTGTCATTCATGGCTGCGCTACTTCTTCTTGGCCTGTTTGCGCACGACGTTCTCGTCCGAATATCGAACGCCCTTGCCCTTGTATGGCTCCGGCGGACGGTAGCTTCGGATTTCGGCCGCAACCTGCCCCACTTTCTGCTTGTCCGCGCCCTTGACCACGATCTCGGTCTGACTGGGTGTTTCCACCTCCACGCCGTCCGGCACCTGGTAAATCACGGGATGTGAAAAGCCAAGCGTCAGGTTCAGCTTCCGGCCCTGCACCTGGGCTCGATATCCGATCCCGATGATGGCGAGCTTTCGTTCGAATCCGCTGGTTACGCCGGTTACCATATTATCAACCAGCGCCCGCATTGTACCCGCCAATGCAACCGCATTCTGGCTTTCACTCTGCGCAGCCACCTTCAGCTCGTCACCTTCAAGATCGACCTTGACCAGCGGATGTGGAACCAGATGCAGCTGGCCCTTGGGGCCCTTGACGGATATCCGCTCCGCTCCGAGCTGCACTTCCACCCCGGCGGGAACGGCAATCGGATTCTTCGCAATTCTAGACATATTGGTTTTCCACCACTTGTGATCTTGTGCCTAGCTCACGGAGCACAGCACTTCACCGCCAACACCCGCCGCACGCGCCTGACGGTCCGTCATGATGCCCTTCGAGGTAGAGACAATCGCCACGCCCAGTCCGCCCATCACGGAGGGCAGCTCGTCGCAGCTGCTGTAGACGCGCAGGCCGGGTTTGCTCTCGCGCTTCAGCATTCTGATAACCGGGTCGCCCTGGTAATACTTGAGCGTGACCGTCAACATCGGCTTGCCTTGCTGGTCCGACGTCTCGAACTCCTTGATGTAGCCTTCGTCCTTCAATACTTTCGCGATTGCCGACTTGACTGTTGAACCGGGCATATCGACCGCGACCTTGTCGGCGGCGAGGCCGTTGCGCACCCTGGTTAACATATCGGCGATGGGATCTGTCATCATATTTCTGTTCCTCGGAAAAAAGTGCTGGCCTACCAGCTTGCTTTTACAACGCCGGGGGCTTCACCCTTCATGCACACTTCGCGGAGCATGTTCCGACTCAGTCCGAACTTTCTGAAATATCCGCGCGGACGTCCCGATACACTGCACCGATTGCGGCCCCGTGCGGCACTGGAATCCCGCGGCAGCCGCTGCAGGTCGATCATGGCTTGCCAGCGTTCCTCCATCGTCAGGCTGTCATCGACCACCCGCTGCTTCAACTGGTTTCTCCGCTCGGAATACTTGTCCGCCATATGCGTGCGCTTCTTCTCCCGGGCTATCATCGATTTCTTTGCCATATCTGTTGTCTAGTTCCTGATCGGAAAATTGAATGCTTTTAGCAGGGCCCGCGCCTCGTCGTCGTTGCGGGCCGAGGTAGTAATGGTCACATCGAGTCCGCGAACCTCATCGACCTTGTCGTAATCGATCTCGGCGAATACGATCTGCTCCCGCAGACCGAGTGAAAAGTTACCGCGGCCGTCGAACGACTTTGGAGACAGGCCCCGAAAGTCCCGAATACGAGGAATGGCAACCGAGATCAGCCTGTCAAGAAACTCGTACATACGTTCACGGCGCAAAGTCACCTTGCAGCCGATAGGCCATCCTTCTCTTACCTTGAAGTTGGCAACGGATTTTCTGGCCTTGGTGACTACCGGCTTCTGACCGCTTATTTGCATGAGGTCATTGGTGGCGCTCTCCAGTATTTTCTTGTTCCCGATGGCCTCTCCCACGCCCATGTTCAGCGTGATCTTTGTGATACGGGGTATTTGCATCACGTTTTCGAGGCCTAGCTCACCACGCAGCTGCGAAGCGATATTCTGTTCGTAATGTTCCTGCAATCTTGCCATTGACTTAACCCAAATCCACAACTTCACCGTTGGATTTAAAGAACCGGACTTTTCGTCCGTCTTCGAGTTTTCTTACACCGACCCGGTCCGCCTTCTTGGTTTCGGGGTTATACAGGGCTAGATTCGACAAATGGATGGAACTCTCCTTTTCGATGATGCCGCCCTGCTGTCCCTTGTTCGGGTTGGGCTTGGTATGCCTTTTAACCGTATTGACGTCGTTGACCAGTGCGCGCTCATTGGCAAGTAACTGCAGTACTTCGCCGATCTTGCCCTTGTCGCGGCCCGCCAGCACGATCACCTCGTCGCCTTTCTTGATCTTTTGCATCTAATAATGTCCTGCAACCAGCGCCCTAGAGTACTTCCGGCGCCAGTGAAATGATTTTCATGAATCGCTCGGTGCGCAGCTCCCGCGTCACCGGCCCGAAAATTCGGGTACCGATCGGCTGATGCTGAGCATTCAACAGCACCGCGGCATTCTTGTCGAAGCGGATCAGAGATCCGTCGGGTCTGCGCACGCCCTTGCGCGTACGCACCACCACGGCATTGAACACTTCGCCTTTCTTGACCCTGCTGTTCGGTATCGCCTCCTTGATCGTGATCTTGATGATGTCACCAATCCCCGCATAGCGGCGCTTGGAGCCACCCAACACCTTGATGCACTGGATTCGGCGCGCGCCACTGTTATCGGCAACTTCCAGCATTGACTGCATCTGAATCATGACATCGTTTCCTTTATACCGCTTTCTCGACTACTCTGAGCAGACGCCAGGACTTGTGCTTCGACAGGGGACGGCACTCCTCTATCATCACGGTATCCCCCTCACCGCACTGGTTCTGCTCATCGTGAGCGAGCAGCTTCGTGGACAACCGGATGTACTTTTTGTAGAGCGGATGTTTCACCTGCCGCTCCACCATCACCGATACGGTTTTGTCCATCTTGTTGCTGACCACTTTACCGGTCAGCGAGCGGGATCGCTTCTGCTCACTCATGACGCTGCTCTCGCTTTCTCATTCAATACGGTTTTGATGCGGGCGATCTCCTTGCGTATTTCATTGAAACGCGAGGGATTCCCGAGCTGACCAACTGCCCGCTGCATACGCATGTTGAATTGTTCACGCCTGAGTTCCACCAGTTCGCTATTCAACTCCGACTCGGTCTTGGTTCGCATTTCTGCTGCGTTCATCACTTATCTACTCACGAAAGTCGTTGGTACCGAGAGCTTTGCACTGGCGAGCTGGAACGCCTCCCGCGCCAGCTCTTCGGTTGGGCTTGTCCGGGAAGATCCGGATCCATATCTTTCCGCCGCGCTTGATGTGCCGGGTAATCGCGCGGCGCGCGGCCTCGATCTGGCGTGCGCTAACGCGTCCTCGCCCGGTCGCTTTCAAGCCGTACTCGCCGAAACTCACCTTGTTGCCACGCGAGGCCAGTCCGCGGTTGCGCCCCTTTTGTTGTTTGCGCCATTTCGTACGTTTAGGTTGCAGCATTTTTCTTTCTCGGTTCCGTTCTCAAGATCGGTTTTCTAGGCTGCAGCGGTCTTGGTTTCAGACTGGATCTCGACTTCCTTGCCCTGGTCGAATACCTCGCCCTTGAAAACCCAGACTTTGACGCCGATGACGCCGTAGGTAGTCAGCGCTTCCGCGAAACCGTAGTCGATGTCGGCGCGCAGCGTGTGCAGGGGAACCCTCCCTTCCCGATACCATTCGGTACGAGCAATTTCAGCGCCGTTGAGCCGGCCCGCTACCATTACCTTGACTCCGCCTGCACCCAGCCTCATGGCATTAGTGACCGCACGCTTCATGGCGCGCCGAAACATGATGCGCTTTTCGAGCTGCTGGCAGATGCTTTCCGCCACCAGTGTGGCATCCAGTTCGGGCTTTCTTATCTCTTCCACTGAAATCTGGACAGGCAGCGAGGTCATGCGGCTGATGTCCCTGCGCATGCGATCGATATCCTCGCCTTTTTTGCCGATGACGATACCCGGCCGCGCGGTATGCACCGTGATGTTTATGTTCTGTGCGGGGCGCTCGATGGTGATCCTGCTTACCGCCGCATTGGCCAGGCGTTTTTTCATGTAGTTGCGCACGGCCATATCCTGCGCCAGGTTCTTCGCATAGTCATGCTTGCCCGCATACCAGCGTGCGTTCCAATCTCGAATGATTCCCAAACGTAAGCC
>CAMYOI010000055.1 GCA_947259955.1 uncultured Gammaproteobacteria bacterium | reverse complement strand
ATTGGCACCATCATTGCCGTCATGTTTGCCAACCTGTGGGCCGGGAACACCGGCAGACCGACCTCCATCGTCTTGTTGCCCGCCATCATCCTGTTGGTAAGTGGCAGCATTGGTTTCCGCGGCCTGGCCTCGATGGCGACAGGCCAAATGGCGCTCGGCGAGCAACAGTTTCTGCAGATGTTCATCGTCGCGCTGACCATCGCAGCGGGAGTCCTGGTGGGTAATACCATTAGCCGGCCCAGGGTCACGCTTTGATGGCAGGAGCTAGAAGAGGGGTTTGATTTATGCGTGACTTTACGGCCTTCTTGCGGATTGCGGCGACGGCGTTGCTGGTGCCCGGTGTTTTGCAGACCGTGTTGGCGCAACAGGCTCCGGATGATATAGACAGCGAAAAAGAATCCATAGTTGACTATACCGCTGTACATCACTTCGGTGGACCTGCGAGCGTCGGCGCCCAGCTCAAATCAGATCACGAACGGAAGGCGACACCGTACTGGTTCGAGGGGTTGTCCGGAAACGTCAAGCCATACTACGACTTCAAGACAAAGGTGAACGATAAATACGGCCTGGCGTTTGGCGCCGACTACAACGCCCTCTACCAGGGTGCGAGCGAGAGCCTGGGCGAGGACGATGCGGCAGGGGGCGTGATTCGGTTTTATGGCACCTGGACCCTGCGCGGCCGGGGCTCAAAGGATACGGGTGCACTGACCTTCAAGATCGAGAACCGCCATCGCCTGGGTGGCGGTATAGCGCCCCAGCAACTCGCCGAAGAGGTGGGTTATGCCGGGCTTACTGCGATCACCTTCAGCGATGCCGGGTCGATTCTCACCAATTTGTACTGGCAGCAATCGTTCAACGACAATAGCGTGGCATTCGCCGCCGGCATTGTTGACGTGACCGACTATGTCGACGTCTACGGCCTGGTCAGCCCCTGGACCAATTTCAACAATCTGGCATTCTCGACTGATCCGACCATTCCCGCACCCGACCAGGGTCTGGGGGCAGCCGTACGTGGGACCTTCGGGGGCAACTACTATGTGCTGGCGGGCCTTGCCGATACCAACGGCGACCCGAGCGATCCGGGTGAGGCCTTCGACAGCTTTTTCGATACGGCGGAATACTTCAAGCACGTCGAGGCCGGATGGTTTTCTTCCTGGGACAATCGATTCAGCGACAACGTGCACCTGACGGCCTGGCAGGCGGACGCACGGGAGGCGGCCCAGGTGCCGGAAGGGTGGGGGGCAGCGCTATCCTTCAGCAGGAAATTCGACAATCGGTGGCTGCCGTTTCTGCGGCTGGGCTATTCCGACGGAGGCGGTGGATCGCTACTTGAGCGTTCGCTCAGCGCCGGCTTCGGATATTTTCGCAAAGACCGGAGCGACGTGCTTGGAGTTGGCCTGAACTGGGGCCGCCCGTCCGAAGGCACGTTCGGTCCCGGGCTGGACGATCAGTTCACCGCCGAGCTCTTTTACCGCGTGCAGCTGTTCCAGCATATGACCATCACCCCTGACATCCAATTGCTGGTCGATCCGGCCCTGAATCCGGAGGAAGACACGGTATGGGTGTTCGGGCTGCGCGCGCGCGTATCATTTTAAGTCGTTGGACAGCAGAGGCCGGACTGGATTTGGTCTGCATACTGCTGATTTCCCCCTCGTTTGTGGGGATTCGAGCGCCAACGATGTGGCATAAACTGCAACAGTGGCTAAATATCGGTTTGGAGATACTGTGCAGCCCCACTGGAACGCGAGCCTTCGCTATTGCACCGGTGGTGCTCAGCACGACATCCACCGGAAATTGGTGGGTGTGGCGACTTCAGAACGAACTCTTTCGATCGCCTGACATACACCCGGCAACGCATTTTCAAAACGGAGAAATATCATGAGAAAGCCATTCATCCTTGCCGCTGCATTCCTGACGGCGCTGTCCCTGCCGCTTGCGGGCATGGCTGAGGAAGCGGCACAGGTCGACCGTACGGAACTTCCGATCAAAGCACCCTGGTATCCGCCCATCACGACTCTGGACGCCCGGGACGCCAAGGCGCCGCCGGTGTTCGAGGTCACGGCACCTGAAAAAGCGCCCAACGTGGTGATTGTCCTGCTGGATGACCTGGGATTCGGCGGCACCAGCGCCACCGGCAGCGTTCTGCAGACACCGCATCTGGACAAGCTGGCCAGTGAGGGCCTGCTGTATACCCAGTTTCATACCACGGCGCTGTGCTCGCCGACCCGGCAGGCGCTGAAGACGGGACGCAACCACCACTCCGCCAACCAGGCCAAGATCGCCGAGGTGGCCACTTCCTTCCCCGGCGCCACCGGCATGCTGCCCAATGACGTGGCCGGTATAGGAGAAATGCTCCGTCTCAATGGCTATAGCACCGGGGCGTTCGGCAAGTGGCACGAAACCGCGGTGTGGGAGATCAGCCCTTCCGGACCATTTACCCGCTGGCCGAATATGCAGGGGTTCGATGAGTTCTACGGCTTCATGGGCGGTGAAACCAACCAGTGGTCACCCGGGGTGTTCCACAATCAGAACCAGATCGAGACGCCGGACAATCCGGACTATCACTTCATGAACGACATGGCGACCAAGTCGATCGAGTGGATCCGTTTTCAGCAGGCGCTGACTCCGGAAAAGCCGTTCTTCGTCTATTTCGCTCCCGGTGCGGTGCACGCCCCGCACCACGTACCGCAGTCCTACATCGACAACTGGAAGGGCAAGTTCGACGACGGCTGGGACGTGATCCGCGAGCGCATATTCGAGCAGCAGAAGAAGCTCGGCGTGATTCCGGCCAACACAAAGCTGGCGAAGAAGCCGGATGACATCAAGGACTGGAAGGATCTTTCGGACAAGGAGAAGAAACTGTTCGCCCGCCAGGCGGAGGTGTTTGCCGCCTACCTCGAGATGGCCGACAAGGAGACCGGCAGGCTCATCCAGGCGATCGAAGACATGGGTGAACTCGACAATACGCTCATCTTCTACATTGCCGGCGACAACGGTACCAGTGCTGAGGGCCTGATGAACGGGCTGTACAACGAGTACACCTACTTCAACAATGTGGCCAAGGGATCTGACGTCGACTTCATGCTCCAGCATTACGACGACTGGGGCGGCCCGACCACTTACCCGCACATGGCGGCCGGTTGGGCGGTCGCCTTTGACTCGCCCTTTACCTGGACCAAGCAGGTGGCCTCCAACTACGGCGGTACCCGCAACGCCATGGTCGTGCATTGGCCGGACGGGATAGAGGCCAAAGGCGAGATCCGCCCTCAGTGGCACCACGTGATCGATGTCGTTCCGACCATTCTTGAGGCAATCGGTGTACCGGAGCCGCGGATTGTCAACGGCACGCCACAGCGCCCGATCGAGGGGGTAAGCATGGCTTACAGCTTTGCCGACGCCAGATCACCCAGCCGGCACCAGATCCAGTACTTCGAGATGTTCGGCAACCGCGGCATCTACTTCGACGGCTGGTTTGCCGGCACCGTGCACCTCAAGCCCTGGGGCAAGGTCGAGAACAGGTTCCCGGAAGACACCTGGGAGCTTTACCACGTCAAGGAAGACTTCAGCATGTCAACCGATCTCGCCGACAAGCACCCGGAGATTCTTGCCGAACTGCAGAAGGTTTTTCTTGCCGAGGCGGTGAAATACAAGGTACTTCCCCTCGACGATCGCCGCCAGGAGTTGTTCAACCCCAAGCTGGCCGGCCGGCCGGACCTGATGTTTGGACGCAACAGCCTGACCCTGTACGAGGGCATGACCGGCATGCTCGAGAACGACTTCATCAACGTCAAGAACACGTCGTTTGAAATCATTGCCGACGTCGAGACCGGAGACAAGCCGGCCAACGGCGTTATCGTGTCCCAGGGCGGCGCCTTCGGCGGCTGGAGCCTGTACGTCAAGGACGGTACACCGATGTATACGTACAACTATGTCGGCATCGATATTTTCACCGCGACCGCATCGGAAAAACTGCCCAAGGGTAAAGCGACCGTAAAATTGGACTTTGCCTATGATGGCGGCGACAAGCCGGGAGCGGGTGGTACCGCGACGATCTATATCAACGACAAATCGGTGGGGTCCGCCAAGATCGACGCGACCGAGTTCTCGATTTTCTCGGCAGACGAGTCAGCCAGTGTGGGTGCCGATCTCGAGACGCCGGTCTCCAAGGACTACGACCGGGCCGGCAGCAGATTCACCGGCAAGATCGACAAGGTGACCATCAACCTGAAGCAGTAATTCCTGCAGGATACCCGGGGCGGCCCAAAACCGGCCGCCCCGGGTATTGTCCTGGCAATGGGCCGGGCCTCGCTTTCGCTTCTCGTCCGCTTCCGGCTACTCATTTCCTACTGATTTCCCCCCCGTTTGTGGGGATGCCCGCAAAGCCGGCGGGATAGATAATATTAAACAATTAACGAACCATTTGTTTGCGTAGGGAGACTGATATGAGAGTGCAATCCTTGTCCATCGCCTCGCATTTGGCGAAGACCTCATTAACCACCCTGGCCGTGACTGGACTGATGGTATTCGGATTGACCGTGCCCACAGCCAGTGCCGCGGAGCAGAGCCAGGCCGATCTGGCGAAGGCGGCGCAGAATCCGATCGCCAACCTGATCAGCCTGCCGCTGCAGAACAACACCAACTTCGACTTCGGCCCGCTGGAAAAGACCCAGAACATCCTGAACATCCAGCCGGTGTGGCCGTTTTCCGTGGGCGAGAACTGGAACCTGATCACGCGCACGATCATCCCGGTGACCTCGCAGCCGGCGACGCTGCCCGGCCAGGACCGTAAAAACGGATTGGGGGACACGACGTTCACCGGGTTTTTCTCGCCAAAAGACTCCGGCAAGTGGACCTGGGGCCTCGGGCCGGTGGTGCTGCTTCCGACCGCCACCGATGAGCGGCTGGGATCCGACAAGTGGGGTCTGGGAGCTTCTTTGGTGGCCCTTACCATGCCTGGAAATTGGGTCGTCGGTGGGTTGATAAGCAATATTTGGTCAGTGGGCGGTTCGGGAGAGCAAGACATCAACGCGTTCACCTTTCAATACTTCGTCAACTACAACATCCCGGATAGCGGTGGCTGGTATCTCACCTCCGCGCCGATCAACAGTGCCAACTGGGAGGCCGACAGCGGCAACAAGTGGACCGTCCCCATCGGCGGTGGGGCCGGCCGCGTGTTCAAGATCGGCAAGCAGCCGGTCAATGCCCAGGCGCAGGCGTTCTACAACGTCGAGAAACCCGAGTTCGGGGCCGACTGGCAGCTGCGTCTGCAGCTGCAGTTCCTGTTTCCCAAGTAAGCGGGACGGACAGGACTGATTACCCAATAGCTCAATGTAAGTTTACTAAGAGGAGAAAGCAAAATGAGATTCAAAACAGCAATAACGGCCATCGGATTGACGGTCGGCCTGACGACCGCGGTCTGGGCGCAACAAACGGCCACCGACATTCCGCCCGGAATCGCTATTCCCGATGAAATGGATACGCGGCTGGGCAAGCTCACCTTCACCGATGGCGCGCCCTCGGATGAGACCGTGAAAACGGTCTTCGACCACCTTGATTTTACGAATGCGCTCAATGCGTACATGAACGGATACCAGCTGGCATCGCTGGGTGCGATGCGTGATGGACTCGAAGGTGTGGGCGTCGAGGACAACGGCGGCTTCCTGTTGTTCTCTGAGCTGATGGATTCGCAGTCCATTTTCCTCACCGCGAACGCCGACACCATCTACTACATATTCTTCATCAACGTGAAGGACGGGCCAATGGTGATCGAGACGCCGCCAGACGCGCTCGGCCTGTTCGACGATTTCTGGTTTCAGCACGTGATCGACTTCGGCCGACCGGGACCGGATCGCGGCCAGGGCGGGAAGTTCCTGCTGCTGCCGCCGGGCTACGATGGTCCGCTGCCCGATAGCGGCTATCACGTGGCACAGAGCAGCACCTACCAGATCGCCGGCTCGGTCGCAGCTTCATGAAGGACAACGATCCCAAGCCCACGGTCGAGACGATCAAGAAGGCGATGAAGATCTACCCTTATACACCTGGCGGCTATGGCACCAGTATCGCCACGCTGCTGGAAGGCAAGACGCCGTTCGGCCTGAAGGCTCCACCCATCAAGCCGGTGAAGTACATCGAGGGGACGGGGCTGGCGTTAAACACGCTTCCTCCGAGCGACCACACCTACTTCGATGTGATCAATGACATTGTGCAGTCCGAACCGGGCGGTACCTTGTCGCCCGAGATCATGGGTTCGTTCGCCGCGATCGGTATCGTAAAGGGCAAGCCCTTCAAGCCGGATGCACGGATGAAGAAGATCCTGAAGGACGCGGCCGAGGTGGGCGCTGCCACCGGGCGCTCGCTGAACTGGCGTTTCCGCGACAAGGACGGGTGGGCGTACTATCCGGATTCGGCCTGGTACAACATGCTGTGGCAGGGTGGCTCCACCTTTGAAACGCCACCGGCGGCCGTGACCAAGGACGGGATCAAGCCCTATCCGCCGACCGGCTACCGCACCCTAGATTCCCGTTTCGGATTCTTCGCCGTCGCCACCGGAATCACCCCGGCGATGGCCATGCGCCTGACTGGCGTGGGCTCGCAGTACCTGATCGCCGCCATGGACAGCGACAAGAACTACTTCGATGGCGCGAAGACCTACAAGGTGAACCTGCCGAAGGGCATCCCGGAGGACAACTTCTGGTCGTTCACGGTCTACGACAACCAGACCCGCTCCATGCTGCGCACCCCGCAGCGCTATCCGCGGGCAGGCAGCCAGTCGTATCCGTCGCCGGCCACGGTTCCGAACGCAGACGGTTCCTACGATATCTATTTCGGCCCCGAGGCTCCCAAGGGCAAAGAAGCCAACTGGGTTCAGACCCTGCCCGGCAAGGGCTGGTTCACGATACTGCGCCTCTACAGCCCGCTGCAGCCGTATTTTGACAAGACCTGGAGGATCGGCGAGATCGAGCTGGTGAAGTAACTTGCAGCATTTTACAGGCGGTGTTCGTTTATTCATCGCCTGTAAAAAACCTTTCTACAACAGGAGCAAAAAATGAAAACCGTCGTATGCGAAATTTTACTTCCAAGAGGTGCACTTAGATGAAGACATCACGAAAATTATTGAAGGGCTCGGTGCGCAGCACCTGCGCCGCAGCGCTGTCCTTGACAGTGATGTTGGTAACGTCCGTGGCGGTGAGCGCCGATGAGGCAGATGCCAAGCGGCTGCTCAAGGCCATGTCCGATTACATGGCGGCGCAGAACGCCCTCTCATTTGGATACGACGCCACTCTCGAGGTCGTCACCAAGGATGAACAGATACTTGCGCTGGCGAGTTCAGGCACCGTCACGCTCAAGCGGCCCGACAAATTCCGCGCCACGCGCTCCGGCGGGTTTGCGGATGTCGAGATGTCCTTTGACGGGAAAACGCTGACCTTGCTGGGCAAGGACCTGAACACTTATGCGCAGCGTGATGTGCCCGGCACGGTCGATCACCTGGTCGATGAGTTGAGGGACAAGCATAACCGGCCGCTGCCTGCCGCGGATTTGTTGTTGTCGGATGCCTACGATGCGCTGATGCTTGATGTTGTCGACGTAAAGGACCTTGGCAGCGGCGTGATCGGTGGCGTTGAATGCGATTACCTCGCTTTCCGGGCAAAAGAAGTCGATTGGCAGATCTGGATTGCACAAGGCGAACGCCCCTATCCCTGCCGCTATGCTATCACCTCCAAGTTTATTGACGGTGGACCGCAATACACCATTCAGTTCAGGGAATGGAAGACGGGAGATGAGGTTTCGGCAACTGATTTCAGCTTCAAGAATCCAACCAAGGCGAGCAAGGTGGAACTTGAGAATCTTGAGGGTACGGACGAATTACCGGAACATTTTGTGATAGGAGAACTTAAATGAGCGTATCGAAGCGATTTGGTGTCTTGATGATTGCCGGAGCCCTCGTGGTTGGCGCATCTGATCTTGGAGAGCGGCTTTCAATCGCCGGGGTTCACAGTGTGATCCCGAGTGCCGAAGCAAGAATCGGGCGTCCACTCACGCCGGTGAGCGTTGCCGGGGTGGCGCGACGCACCGTACGGCGTTGCGCGGTGGGCGTATACAACTGTTAGTTTTTCAGCGCCGCACGAGTCTTAGGCTAGCCTGTTGGGGGCAGAACAGAGGATTAAATGATGGAATACAAACAGGAACTGGATCAGAGATCAGCGCTATTCTCGATCAACAATAAGGGAGGGGGGGTGCACTCAAGACGACTGTTGAGTCTTATTGCCGGCGGGCTGGTAGCCGCAGGGATGACTACTTCCCTACAGGCAGGCGATACAGGAGAAAACAGAAACCTCTTCGAGACCGCGGGACCGAAGCAGACCGCAGCGGACTTCAAGCCGGCACCGGATCAAATTCAGACCGACTTCGGCACCTTGAAGTTCGAGCTCGAGGCCTTCCCCGCCGAGGAGACCGTCCAGAAGATCTACGACGAGATGGACCTCCAGCGCGCGACGCAGGCCTACATGGACTTCATGCCGACCCTGTCGGTCTACAGCATCGTGAAATCCCACATCCGCGATTTCGGGTTCAGGAACTCGTCCGACATCGAGGTGGCCGCCGGCCCCGGTTGGAGACCCAGTGAGCTCTACCTGACGGGCAACAACGCCACGGTCTACGCGGTGGCCGCCCTCGACCTGAAAGTCGAAGGCGCGACGGTGGTCGATATCCCGCCCGGCATGTTAGGCACCGCGGATGATGCGCTCTTCAAATACCTCGTGGATTTCGGAACAGTGGGCCCCGACAAGGGAAAAGGCGGCAAGTACCTGTTTCTCCCTCCCGGTTACGAGGGCAAAGTTCCCGACGGATACTTCGTCGTTAAATCTCCAAGCTACCGTATATGGGTCATGATGCGAGGTTTCGGTGAAGTCGGTGCGGGTGAGCAGGCGGTCGACTGGTTCAGGCGACACCTGAAAGTTTATCCGCTGGCCACCGGTCCCCGCGAGGGCAGGTTCAGAAATGGAACCGGAGCTGGAACCAACTCGCTCGTTCCGGAGGACGGTTCCGCGTTCGAGATGCTGAACGAGATCGTGCAGTACGAACCGACGGAACTGTTCGGGGCCGAACAGCTCGGGCGGCTGGCCACGCTGGGTATCAGGAAGGGGCAGCCTTTCACCCCCGATTCGCGCATGCGGCGCATCCTGGACCAGGGCGCCAAGCAAGGTGTCGCCATGTCGCGTGCCATCGTGTACGCGTCGCGCGAAGCGACCATCAAGTATTGGCCGGAACGCCACTGGGAAAAGATGTTCCTGTACAACACGACCTTCGAGCGCGACGGCGTCAACGACATCGACGCGCGCACCCTCTGGCACTACCCGGCGATCGTGGTGTCGCCCCACCTGCTCTCCACCACCCCGGGGGCAGGAACGGCTTACCTGACGAGCGTCCGCGACAGCGAGGGACGCTACCTGGACGGCGGGAAGAACTATAGCTTGAAAGTGCCGGCCAACCCGCCGGTGAAACGCTTCTGGGCGATATCGGCCTATGACCCGACCACCCGCAGCCTGCTGGACGTGGGAGGCAACAAGAACAAGTCGGTCGGCAGCCTGGACGACCCGGTCGCCAATCCCGACGGCTCGGTCGATGTCTACTTCGGCCCGAAGGCGCCCGCCGGTAAAGAGAAGAACTGGGTGCCGACCAACCCCGATAAGGGCTTCTTCCTGGTGTTTCGTTTCTATGGCCCAAAGGAAGGTTACATCAACAAGACCTGGGTGCTGAATGACCTGGAGCGCATCGAATAGTTGGGAGCTCAACTTCTTGAAACCAAAATGGAGAACGCCATGAAACTCAGACCTTTTTTCGCACTGGCATCGGCTGCCATGATCGGCACAGGTCTGGTAGCCGTGTCATGGGCTGCAGCACCTGATGTGAAAATGATTACGCAAAAGCCTGCGATGAAAATGACCACTCCAATTCCGGAGAACATCACCACGCCGGACAAGGTCGAGACGTCGATCGGAACCCTGGAGTTTTTCGACGGCATTCCGATTGGCAACACCAAGGATGCGGTGTACGACTACATGGACCGGGCGCGGGCCGTGCAGGTCTATGTGGACACGATCCCGGCGGTGTCCACCTACAGCCTGCTGCAGGGTAACCGGGACATGGGTGCAGGCAAGAGCAACCAAATCCTGATCTGGGAGCAGCTGGGCGATTCCAAGGGGCTGGTGCTGACCTACAACAACACCTCGCTCTACACCTGGGGTTTCCTTCACCTGGATCAAGATGGTCCAACCGTGGTTGAGGTCCCACCCGATGTGCTGGGCGTATTCGACGACGGCTATATGCGCTACCTGAGCGACATCGGTGCGGCCGGTCCGGATAAGGGCAAGGGCGGCAAGTATCTGGTCCTGCCACCGGGATACGAGGGCGAAGTGCCGGAGGGCTATTTCGTCGTCAAGTCCACCAGCAACGTGGTGTGGAACTTCATGCGCGGCTATGTGCGGGGCAGTGTCAAAGACCCCGCCAACGTCAAGAAGGCCGCCGACAATATCCTGAACAACCTCAAGGTCTATCCGCTGACGAAGAAGGACAATCCGCCGAAGACTGAATTCATCAACATGACCGGGAAGTACTACAACACGATTCCGCCAAACGACTTCAGCTACTTTGAGCGGCTCAACGAGATCGTGCAGAGAGAGCCGATCAGTTTCATCGATCCTGAAACCCGCGGCCTGATTGCGGCCATCGGCATCGTCAAGGGTAAGCCCTTTAATCCGGACGAACGGATGAAGAAGCTGCTCACCGAAGCCGTCGCCATCGGCAATGCCTATGCCCGCGCCAATACCGTGTTCCCGCGTGATCCCGGGCAGCGTATCTACGGCCCGGACAGCGAGTGGGTCATGGCCTTCCCGGAGAGGAATGCCTTCTTCCTGGTAGACGGCGCCCGCCGCTACGACGCCCGCCTGTGGATGCACTACAACGCCGTAGTCGTCACGCCTGCCATGGCCGGCATCAAACCGGGTGTTGGTTCAGATTACGGCATTGCAGGGATGGACTCGAAGCACCAGCCGCTGGATGGTGCCAAAACCTACAAACTGCACCTGCCACCCAATATACCCGTAAAGGACAACTGGTCGGTGACCATCTACGACACCCAGACCCGTTCCATGATGCAGACCGACCAGGCGTCCGCCGGCATCAACAGCCTGGGTGAGGGGATCAAGAAGAACACGGACGGCTCCATCGACGTCTACTTTGCACCAAAAGCGCCCAAGGATAAGAACTGGATCCAGACCATCCCCGGCAAGAGTTGGTTCATCCTTTTGCGGATGTACGGTCCGTTGGAACCCTGGCTCAACAAAACCTGGCGGCCGAGTGAGCTCGTGCTTGTAGAGTGACTGGAAGGGCTATGCCTGGAGTGCGGACGCCTGTAGGAAATAGGGGTCAGACCACCATTACCTCGGATCGGAAACTGTGGTCTGTCCTCATATATGCCCCATTTATGCGCTTTAAACAGGCGAACTAAAATAAAAGAAATAAAGGGCCAGGTCCGAAATGTTCCGCTTTCAATCAAAAACCAGAGAGAGATACAAGGAAAATGGATTATCCAGTCGATGGGGGTTCACTCAATGTATAGAAGGAGGTGGTTTGATAGATCGTTACTTACGACAAAGCTGCTGGCTTTGCTGTGTATGGCTTTTATGCTTGCTTCGCAATCAGCAAAAGCCGATGAAGGCGGCGTGAGCTTCTGGCTAATTCTGGGGACAGTATACGTAATCGCGACTTCCTCAAACAGGTAAACGGTCCCCGTAATACACAGGGGCGGCCCGGCTAGCCCCTCAACCCCTCCTCACTAACTACTCATTTCCCCCTCGTTCTTGGGGATGTCTGTGATCCCGCTGGACCGCAAACTACCCATTCCATTCAGCCAGAGTAAAAAGAGGAGACACTGATATGTTGACTAGGCATTTTAGAATAGCGCGGCTTACGGGCAGCCTTGCCGCCCTTGTGGTTTTTATAGTCGCGCAGGGAAGCGCCATCGCCGCGTGGGACCCAGCGAAAATCGAGGCCCGCGAAGCCGCCGTGGCCAAAACCTTGGTCGAATTCTATGAGACGGATGCTTCCCTGGACAGGTTCTTCAACGAGTCCGCAGGTTTTGTGGTTTTCCCGAAAGTCGGTGAAGCCGCCTTCGTCGTTGGCGGCGCACATGGCAAGGGGGAAGCGTTCGAACAGACCGACATGATGGGCGTCGCCGTGTCTATCGGCATTGCCAAGATGACTAAGGTGTCCGTTGGGCTTTCCCTCGGAGCCGAAACCTTCCAGGAGATCATCTTCTTCAAGACGAAAGACGCTTTCGACGAGTTCAAAGAGGGCAAATTTACCATGGGTGCGGACGTGAAAGCCGTGATTGTCAAGGCGGACGCAGCCACCCAGTCCGTTTGGAACGGCGACATCGCCGCGTTCGTCCGGGGTCAGAAGGGCGTTATGGTGGACGCATCCGTTAACGGCCAGCACCTCAAGTTCGAGGCTCACTAGGCAACATCCTTGGCTGGTTTACGGGCCGTTGTTTGAGCCGTTTATCTTATGTAACGAAACGCCGCGCGCCCAGCCGTGCGGCGTTTTACGAAGAATAGTAAGTGCAGGAGTAAATCCGAAAATGATTAAGTTACCCAAGAACCTAAGTTCAGTGTTCAAGCTCGCCGCTTTAGCCGCGGCGATCATCGTTGCAGGCGGCTGCGCAAGCGCAAAGGAGGAGAAAGCCGAAATGGCCGCTCCCGCCGAGCCGGCGATGCAAATCGTGACAAGAGAAAAGAGCTTTTCGATTTCGACAGCGCGAAACTGTCGGCCGGCGGCATGGCCGAGTTGGACGAATTGGTCCAGGCAACCGGTGGTGGGACCGTGGCGACGATAACGGTCACCGGCCATGCCGATCGTATCGGCAACGATGACTACAACATGAAACTCTCGCAGCGGCGCGCCAATGCCGTCGCGGATTACATGATAAGCAAAGGCGTGCCCGCAGGTTCGATCACAGCCATAGGCAAGGGCGAGTCGGAGCCGGTGGTGCAGTGCGACGACCCCAATTGGAAAGCCCTCGTCGCGTGCCTGGCCCCCAACCGCCGCGTGGTCGTGGCGTATCCGGTAATGATCGAAGAAGAGGTCATGATCGAGAATTGACGATGTGTATGGATGCCAAGTCGCTTACCAAGGCGAGACGAAGAACTGATAAAGGGCGGCCAGGGGCCTGAGTAATTCCGGGGACAGTATACGAAATCGCGACTTCCTCAAACAGGTAAACGGTCCCCTTAATACAGAAATTAACAATACCCAATAAATGGGTGGCGATCGCTTAATGTTTTTCGCTTCCAGCGCAATCGCCGCGCATAGCGGTATTTTAAGGAAAATGGATTATCCAGTCGATGGGGGTTCGCTCAATGTATAGAAGCAGGTGGTTTGATAGATCGTTACTTACGACAAAGTTGCTGGCTTTGCTGTGTATGGCTTTTATGCTTGCTTCGCAATCAGCAAAAGCCGATGAAGGCGGCGTGAGCTTCTGGCTTCCAGGCCAATACGGCAGCTTGGCGGCTGTTCCTGGAGAACCGGGCTGGTCTCTGGCACTAATTTACTATCACGCATCTGTCGGTGCTGGAGGCAGCAAGGAATTTTCAAGAGGCGAGCAGCTAACCGCGGGTCTGGATGTGAGCGAGGATTTGCTCATTGCCATGCCGACATACGTGTTTTCCACACCCGTATTGGGAGGTCAGGCCTCTGTTGCCATTGCAGCAGTTTACGGAAATGTGGGTGTCGATGTGAACGCTCTGCTGAGCGGACCGGGTGGCGCGGTAATATCCGGCAGCGAAACTGATTCAAACACCGCCTTTGGCGATCTCTTCCCGACTGCTTCATTGCGCTGGAACCATGGCAGTAACAACACCATGGTCTACACCATGCTGGGTGTACCTGTCGGCAGCTATGATGCAGAGCGCCTGGCAAATATCGGCACCAATCATTGGTCGGTTGATGCTGGCGGTGGCTACACCTACCTCAACATGAAGAGTGGTCGCGAATTTTCGGCGACACTTGGTTTTACCTACAATTTTGAAAACCCCGCTACCGATTACCAGAATGGTATTGATTCGCACCTCGACTGGGGAGCTTCCCAGTTTCTATCCGAGCAATTGCATCTCGGCCTTGTCGGTTATTTCTATTATCAGCTTACCGGTGACAGCGGCAAAGGTGCTGTACTGGGGGATTTCAAGTCAAAGGTCAACGGTATTGGGCCGCAGCTTGGATACCTCTTCAAGATGGGTGAAAAGGATGCATATTTCAACATCAAAGGGTATTGGGAATTCGGCGCTGAAAATCGTCCAGAAGGCTGGAACGGCTGGTTAACTCTTTCGATGGATTTCTGAATGCAGAAAATCTTCAGCTACATCCGCTACTACGGACCGCTGAAGCCGTTCAACGACCAGTCGTGGCAGCCCAACGACGTGGTATTGGTGAAGTAGCTGACAGGAGATCGATTCAAGAGGTGTGAAATGAACTCGAGAGGAATAATCAGCCTTGTTGTCGGCGGGCTGGTAGCCGCGGGATGACTGCTTCCCTGCAGGCAGCGGGTGCGGGGGAAGACAGGAACCTGTTTGAAACTGCCGGCGACAAGCAGGTGGGTGCCGACGAACTGACAAGGGCTTCTTCCTGGTGTTTCGTTTCTATGGCCCAGAGGAAGGTTACATCAACAAGAGCTGGGCGCCCAATGACCTGGAGCTCATCGAATAGTTGGGAACTCAACTTTTAATGTGAGCAAACAGGCTTGAGTAGATGATCGATTTTGAAATGACGGCAAGAGCAGATCCGGGCGCCGCCGTTTACGGCGGCGTCCGCAAACCTGAAGAATACTGAGCTTCCAATTGGACACGCAGTCCCCTCTTGTTCTTAAAACCAAGCTGCACCGGCCACCGGTGAACGCGGAGGCCCTCTGCCGCAAGCGGTTGCTCGCGATCATGGATCGTGCACAGCAGTTTCCACTCACGCTGGTCTCGGCACCGGCAAGTTACGGCAAGAGCACCCTGGCGGCCGAGCGAAATAGAACTAGTGAACCAGCGTTAAACAATTAAGAGGACAATTGGAATGAATATGAAATTAGCAATACTCAGTCAATGGGTGGCAATCGCATTGAAGATATCAAGAACCGGGGTCGGAGTCAGTCTGCTGCAAGATGTGAAACATCCATTCGTAAGGTTGAAAACTGACTCTGTCCCCGAATACTCCTGATGGATTCTCTGCGCATTTATCAATTTCGCCATTCATAAATGGAATACTCTATGGTAATATATTGTTGAATATATCAACAACTAGACAAGACTATGGCCACCGTCAATTTTAGTGTACCAGCGGACGTGAAAGACGCATTCAACAAGGCCTTTAAAGGTGAAAATAAGAGCGCTATTCTGACTCGCCTGATGCGCAACGCTATCGAGGAACGCAAACGACAGAAACGACGAATGACCGCCATCAACGCAATTCTGCGCTTACGTTCAACAACTAGTGCCGTCACGGACGACGAAATCCGCAAAGCCAGGAAGATCGGCCGCCCGTGATCAATTTAGTTGTTGACGCCAGCGTAGCAGTCAAATGGTTTGTCCGAGATACCCAGGAAGAAAAAGACGTAACCACAGCTGTCGATATTCTTAAAGGCATTGGGAAAAACAGCATCGAACTTATTCAACCACCTCACTGGACGGCAGAAGTAATCGCTGTACTGGCGCGACTGCAACCTGACTTGACTGACGACGCCATAGATTTGCTTGATGCTATGGAGATACCGATCAGAGCAGAAAGTAGTGTATATAAACTGGCCAGTCGTCTTGCAATAGAGCTAAACCACCATCTCTTTGATACGCTTTATCACGCTCTGGCGCTCCAAGATAATGCCACACTACTAACGGCGGATCATCGCTATTTCAGAAAATCTGCAAATCATGGATCAATATGCATGCTCGCAGACTTTGACTTAGATACATAATTCACCTGAGAGAATACTAGAAATAATAGGGGACAGACCACGTTATAGAACCTGAATGCCCAGACGCCTACGGCTCAAGCTTGGAGGAGTTGCAGTGCACCTCATCCAGCGGGGCAACAATCGGGGAGCTTGTTTCTTCGCTGAAGACGACTACCAGTTCTATCTTGATCATCTCGGTGAGAGCTGAAAGAAGTACGACGTCAATCTTCATGCCTATGTGTTGATGACCAACCATGTCCACCTGTTGATGACACCGAAAACGGGTGAGGGTCCCTCGCAAGTGATGAAACACTTGGGCCAGCGCTATGTTCAGTATGTCAACCGTACGTATCGACGTTCCGGTACCCTCTGGGAGGGAAGGTTTCGGTCCTGTTTGATAGGAGAAGAAGATTACTTCCTGGGCTGTCAGCGTTACATTGAACTGAACCTAATCGCGACTTCCTCAAACAGGTAAACGATCCCCGTAATACGCAGGGGCGGCCCAGCTGGCCCCGCAGGCCCCGCAACCCCTCCTCATTGACTACTCATTTCCCCCTCGTTCTTGGGGATGTGCGCGATCCCGGCAGGCCGCATTATATATGCAATTCATAGCCATTGACTTGGGAGACAGCAATGCCCAAGGCATCCACACTGGCCGCGTGTTTGGTCGGAGCGATTCTGCTTCCGGCAGCCGCGACACCCGCCAGGGCGGAGACTGCCGAAAGCGCCGACCGTTGGCGCTTCGATGCCGCCCTCTACTTCTGGGGCGCCTCCATCGGGGGCAGGTCATCGACGGGGACAGACATCGATGTCGATATCGACGACATCGTGGACAACCTCGACGGCGCGTTCACGGGCATCCTCGGGGCCCGCAAGGGGAAGTGGTCGTTCATGGCGGACCTGATCTACCTCTCCCTGGCGGATGATGAGAAGGGAGTCGCGACCGTGCCGGTCGGGCCTGGCGCATCGGCGTCGATCGATGCCGGCGTTGACCTCGAGGGACGGGTGGTCACGCTCTCCGGCGCCCGCAACGTCATGGATTCGGAGCAGGCCACCTTCGACCTGCTCGTCGGCGCCCGTTACCTGAAGCTCGAGTCCGACCTCACCCTCGATGTTGGCGGGCCCGCCCCGCCGAACCGGCAGACGTTTTCTGATTCAGGCAGCGTGTGGGACGCCATCATCGGCATCAACGGTCAGATCAAGCTCGCGGACAAGTGGTACCTGTCTCTGTACGGCGACGTCGGCACCGGCGACTCGAAGACGACCTGGCAGGCCTATGCGGGCATCGGCTATCGCTTCAGCAAGGTCGACCTCGAGCTCGCGTATCGCCGCATTGAATGGGATTTCGACGACCGTCACCTGTTCGACGACCTCAACTTCAGCGGGCCGTTCGCCGGCCTCAACATTCGATTCTGATGGATTTGAAGGTAAGGAAGGTGACTGCACGTTGGATCCGTGGTAAAACCGCGGCTTTTAAGCCAAGATTATTTGTCGACGAACGCATGCGTTCTTTCACGATACTCGTCGCCCTACTGAGCCGAACCTAAGGTTGCACAATGAAGCGTCGTGCAAGTTTTTTTTTATTATTTGCTTGCGGGGCTGCCGCAGCATACGCTCAGCAAGAGGGCGCCTTGGCCGAGGGTAGTAGTGAGAGTGGTCCATCCAAAGTGGAGCAGCGGGAACTGGGGGCCAGTGAAGATCCGCTAGACACTTCCAACGCACAGCGTGACGCTCGAAAAGCCGAAGAGAAAGCGGGGGAACCCGAGCGCAGCACCGGATTTGATATTTACGGCAGCGTCCGAGTGCGCTATCGCGAGCGGGCCGGCGAAACAACCTGGGAGGACGGCAGTTCCCGTATCGGGATCGAAACCGACTGGCAATTCCAGGAAGGCTCCTTCTTGTTTGGACGCTACGAGGCGGGGTTCAACGTGTTGAGTACACCGGTACTCGATCAAAGCCGAGAGGAGTTCGAAGACAACGTCTTCACCAGGCTTTTGCATGTGGGTGTGGACACCTCATTCGGCAACGTCATTGCCGGCAAGAACTGGTCCACCTATTACGAAGTGGGCTCGTTTACCGACCGATTTATGGGTGCCGGCGGCGATGCGGGTGGGGTTTACAACGCGCAGACCGACGGTGGACCGACAGGCACCGGCCGCGCCGACAGTATTCTTCAAGCCAAGCTGTCGATGGATTTTCTGCCGCATAAAGTATACAAACCATACGACCTGAACGTGCAGGTACAGCATGGCAATCCCATCCCCTTCGGCGGCGACGCAAACTACGGCACGGCGGTCGGTATCAGTTCGGTCAGGACCGCTCAGCGGAACGATTTCACCATAGGCATGGCCTATAACCACGCAACAATCGATCTCGATGACAACCCCTCGCTGCGGGATGTGGGTCTGTCCGGTGATGCCCAGGCGTTTCTTATCGGCACACGCGCTTTCGGCGAGCGGTGGTATGCGGGTCTGGTAGCGGCCCGATTGAAGAATCACATGACCACGGATGAAGGCATCTATTTCAATGGTTGGGGCAGTGAATTCTATGGACAGTACCGGATTTCCGATCGATGGTGGCTGACTGGAGGATACAACGTCCTCGAACCCGATTCGGATCAGGTCCAGGCAGGAGACTACAGAATCAGATATGGGGTGGTGGGCTTGAGGTATTCCTTTGAAGATTTCCGGCGCATGATTTTCGTCAACGCCCGGATCAATGATGGCATGAATGCAGATGGTACGTCCCAAGCTAACGTTTACACCATCGGTGTGCGATGGGACCTGTCAAAACGGGGCTGGCACCTATCGAACTAGGCCAGTAGAACTTGACTGAGAAATGGTATCGCGACAAAAACAATTTTCCCCTCTCCTAGTCCTCGCGGTCAGCTTTTGCCTGTTGGCCGCGACATGGCCACTTGCTGCCGCCGACGAAGGCGCGCCGGTCGCTTCCCTGACCTCAGCGGTAACGCCCGACGTCCTCAACGCCAAGATCAAAGAGGTCGAGTCCGCGGCGACTCTAAATGAAGAGACCAAGGCCAACCTTGTCGAACTGTACCGCAAGGCCTTGAGCAACCGGGAGGCCGCCGTCGCCAACGCAGCGCGCACCGCCGCGTTTGACCAGGCGACACGCACAGCGCCGGCACAAACCGAGCTTGTCCGGGAAGAGATCGAGGCGGCCGGACGTATCGACCCCAGGGCGTCATTAAACGTTAAACTCGACTCCTCACTCGAGCAAATCGAGCGGCAGCTGAAAAAGGAGCAGGCTGATCTGGCGGAGGCGAATAGCCGTCGCGCTGACTTTGCCAAGCGACTGGCTGACGAACAGGCCAGGCCCGCGCTCATACGTCAGCGCGTAACGGAGGCGACGCAGCAGCAGCAGGAGACGGCTGCAGCGCTGCAGGCTCCGCCCGAGTCCGAAGCGAGCCCGGCTTTGAACGAGGCCGGGCGTTGGGTGTTGGAGACCAGATACACGGCGCTAAGTGCCGAGATCAGGATGCTCGATCAGGAGCTGCTGAGTCAGCCGCTGCGCGTGGAACTGCTCCAGGCTGAGCAGGACAAGGCGGCCAGCGACGGCGAGCGGATCGGCGCGCGCGTCCAGCAATTGAGCGATCTGGTCAACCGCAAGCGCCAGCTCGAGGCCGAACGGGCAAAGTTCGCGGCCGAGGAGGCACGGCGCGAGACCGAGGGCCTGGACCCGCTGCTGGTCCGACTCGCCGCGGGCAACACTGGAAACCGTCGGGCGCTCCGAGGTCCTGGGTCCGCTGCTGCTCAAGCAGCGCGAGTCTCTGCCTGACACTCAGGATTATGCGCGCAGAGCTCAAGCGCGTGCGCAAGAGATCGCCAAGGCGGGCGGGCGGCGCCTGCTTCATCGGGAAGAGGCAAGACGTATCGTTGATGTGGAGCAGACCGTCACGGAGCTCGAGACCGAGGTGGTGGCCGAGAAAACGCCGCGGCTGCGCGACACGCTTCGCGAGCTGGTCGAGCAGCGGAAGACGCTACTGCAAAAGGTATTGGACGAAGACGAGTTTTATCTGCGTCAACTGCGCGAGCTTGACACGGCCGAACGTAAGCTGGTCGATGTCGTGCGTGACTATGACGAGTTCTTGAATGAACAACTGTGGTAGCTGGTCGATGTCGTGCGTGACTATGACGAGTTCTTGAATGAACAACTGTGGTGGCTTCGCGTCTCTGCGCCGGTAAGTCTGTCGGAGCTGGGTAATCTACCGGACGAGGCCAAGCAGTTGCTTTCGCCGGCGATCTGGTCGGACTTCTTCCGGGCATGTTACGAACGGGTCCTGCCGGCGCCAATCTTTTGGCTCGCCGTGATTGTGGCCGTGGCCGTGCTGCTAAAACACCGCGCGCTGATCAAAGCGATCGACGGAACTTTGAAATGGGTGGGCAAGCCAAGAACCGACCGCTTTTCTTACACCCTCCAAGCCTTGTTCCTGACCCTGGTTGTTGCCGCGCCGCTGCCGCTGGTGCTGGCGACGGCGGGCTGGCTGCTCCACGCATCGCCGCAGGTCTCCGACCTGGCTCAAAGCCTGGGATACTCTGTAGAGCGCACAGCGGTTCTGCTCTATATCTTGCGCACGTTGCGCATGATGTGTCTGCCGAACGGACTGGCCGCCGCGCACTTCCGTTGGCCCGAAGCCGTCGTGGAGCTGTTGCGTGTGGAACTGGGACGGATGGCCTGGATACTGTTGCCGGCGACGCTCTTTACCCGGTTTGCGCTCGATCTCAATCCAGGCGAGGCGGGCGGTGTGACCTTCAGATTCGGCTTTCTTATCTTTCACGTTGTGCTTGCCCTGGCTCTCTACCGCCTGCTCCATGCCAGGCGGGGCATGCTGGCGAACTGGCTGCGTGTGAACAAGGCGAGCCTTCTTGTGCGGATTTACCCGTTTAGTTTCTGGCTGCTGGTGCTTGTTCCGCTGTGGTTGGTGGCGGAGGTATTTGCCGGTTACATTTACTCCGCAGTTGGCGTATCCACGATATTTCTGCGCACGCTGTGGCTGTTCGTTGTACTGGTTTTACTTCACGCACTGGCGCGGCGCAGTCTGACGATTGCGCGTCGGCGGCTTGCTTACGAGGCAGCTGTGGAACACCGCGAGGCCACGCTGGCTACAAGGCGGGCCGAGGAGCCGGAGAATGGGGGTGAGTTAGGCGTAGAGGTCGAGGAGCCTGAGGTGGATATAACGGAACTTAGCGATGACAGCCAAAGGCTGGTCACGATCGCGGCAGTGTTCGCGGGCTTGGTCGGCCTCTACCTGATCTGGTCTCCCTTGCTCCCCGCGCTGCGCATCTTCGATGACGTGATCCTCTGGTATCAGACGGTAACGGTGGACGGGGAGGCAAAGCGGCTGCCCATCACCCTGGCCGATATCGGGCTGGCCCTGATCTACGCCCTCGGCACCACCGTGTTGGCAAAGCGGCTGCCCGCGGTGTTGGAGATCATCCTGCTGCAGCGCTCCGCGATGTCGGAGGGGGATCGTTACACGGCCATCACCCTGACTAAGTGGGTTATCGTCGCCGTCGGTATTCTCCTCGTACTCGGCGCCCTCGGCGCACAATGGTCCCAGCTGCAGTGGCTGGTGGCCGCGCTGGGGGTCGGCATCGGTTTCGGCTTGCAAGAGATCGTGGCGAATTTCATCAGCGGCCTGATCATCCTGTTCGAGCGCCCGGTTCGGGTCGGGGACGTGGTGACGATCGGCAATACCTCTGGGATAGTGACCAAGGTCCGTATCCGTGCGACCACGATCCGCGACTGGGATCGCAAAGAACTCCTCGTACCGAACAAGGATATTATCACCGGTCAGGTGCTCAACTGGACCCTGTCCGACGAGATGTCCCGGGTCGAAATTGTAGTCGGCGTGGCCTACGGCACCGATGTGGACAAGGCCCTTACGCTGATGCGTCAGTCCGCGGAGGAACACGAGCATGTGCTCGATGAACCGGAACCGCTGCTGAGCTTTGACAGCTTCGGCGATAACGCTCTCGCCTTGACCCTGCGCGCTTATTTAGCTTCGCTCGATCATCGCATCCAGACTACCACGGAACTG
>CAMYOI010000054.1 GCA_947259955.1 uncultured Gammaproteobacteria bacterium | reverse complement strand
CCGTGGTCGGGCCTGCCAAGACCGGCCGTGGTCAGGCCGTCGGCGAAATTGGGGCCGGGTTTTCTGGTTATGGCGTGTGTGATCATGCCGGGATCAATAATCCGTGTGCATGCGTTTGCCCATGCTAATCACCTTGTCCAGGTCGTACTCCAGACTTCGATAGAATTCGATCGCGGAACCATTTTCGCTGCGGATCTGCAGGTTGATTTTTGCACAGCCGGCGCTGTCCAGGAGCGCCTCGGCGTGCTGCATCAGTTTGCGACCGTAGCCCCGGCGCCGTAGAGTGGGGCAGACGGCAAGGTAGTTTATCCATCCGCGATGGCCGTCATACCCCGCCATCACCGATCCGACGATCTGGTCTTCGATACTGCCTACCAGGAACATGTGCGGCTGCACCCCCAGCTTGCGATCGATGTCCTTGGTCGGGTCGTTCCACGGCCGGGTCAGGCCGCAACGTTCCCAGAGTTCGATCAGGGCGGATTTGTCCGCAATGGAAAAAGGTCTGATCTCCACGGATGGTAGTTTAAATCATTATGCTACGCGATTGCGCAATGCAGGCTACAATCCGCCCAAGTCACTCCACGCTAAAGGAAAACGCAATGCCCGTTACGATCGCTAAGGAAGATTTTATTCAGAGTATCGCAGACGCGCTCCAGTTCATATCCTGTTACCACCCCATTGATTTTATTCAGGCGGTGCACGCGGCTTACGAAAAAGAGCGGTCTCCCGCCGCAAAAGACGCGCTCGCCCAGATTCTGGTCAATTCCCGCATGAGTGCCGAGGGCAGGCGTCCGATCTGCCAGGACACCGGCATCGTTGTCGTTTTTCTGGAAGTCGGGATGGAGGTCAGGTGGGATAGCGACATGGGTGTGGAGGATATGGTCAATGAGGGGGTGAGGCGGGGCTACACGCACGTCGATAACGTATTGCGTGCCTCCATCGTCGACGACCCCGCGGGTAATCGAAAGAATACCGGGGACAATACTCCGGCGGTAGTTCACACCCGGATCGTTCCCGGGCATTCCGTGGAGGTGAAGCTGGCGGCGAAAGGCGGCGGTTCCGAAAACAAGTCCAAACTCACGATGCTCAACCCAAGCGACAGCATCGTCGATTGGGTGGTCAAGACCGTACCCACAATGGGGGCGGGGTGGTGTCCACCGGGGATACTGGGTATCGGTATCGGCGGAACGGCCGAGAAAGCCGCGGTACTGGCCAAGGAATCCTTGATGGATCCGATCGACATACACGACCTGAAGGTTCGGGGCCCGCGAAACGCGAGAGAGGAACTGCGCCTCGAGTTGTTCGACGCGGTCAACGATCTGGGAATCGGCGCACAGGGGCTGGGTGGGCTGACCACGGTGCTTGATGTGAAGATCAAGGATTATCCGACCCACGCGGCGTCCAAACCGGTTGCCATGATACCCAACTGTGCGGCCACGCGACATGCCCACTTTGTGCTCGATGGGAGCGGCCCCGCGGAGTTGGACCCGCCGCGTTTGGATCAGTGGCCCAGTATCACCTGGGATGTGGGCCCGAGTGCGCGAAGGGTCAATCTGGACACCGTAACAGCTCAGGAAGTCCGCTCGTGGCAGCCGGGTGAAACCGTGCTCCTGTCGGGTCCGCTGTTGACCGGAAGGGACGCCGCGCACAAACGCATCATTGACATGCTGGACCGGGGCGAACCCTTGCCCGACGGCGTCGATTTTCGCAACCGTTTCATTTACTACGTCGGCCCGGTGGACGCGGTAAGGGACGAGGTGGTGGGTCCGGCCGGGCCCACGACGGCAACCCGGATGGACAAGTTCACCGAGACCATGCTGGCCAAAACCGGATTGCTGGGCATGGTGGGCAAGGCGGAAAGGGGGCAGATTGCGATCGATGCCATAAAGAAGCATCAGGCCGTATACCTCGTTGCGGTGGGCGGTGCGGCCTATCTTGTCTCAAGGGCGATTAGAAAATCACGCGTGGTGGCTTTCGAGGACCTCGGCATGGAGGCGATCCACGAGTTCGAAGTGGAAGACATGCCCGTCACCGTCGCGGTGGACAGCACGGGCGAATCGGTCCACAAGACCGGGCCCATGGTTTGGCAGCAGAAGATCGCGTCCCTCAAACAAGCGGAAAAAGGGGCTGCGTCTTCTATCAGGCCTCCGACGCCGGTATAAACTTGAGCGCCACGCCGTTGTTGCACCAGCGCTGACCGGTCGGCGCCGGACCGTCGTCGAACACGTGCCCCTGATGGCCGCCGCATCGAACGCAGTGGTACTCGGTGCGCGGCAGTATCAGCTTATAGTCCGTCTTGGTCTCCGCGTGGCCCTCGATAGGCGCCCAGAAGCTGGGCCATCCCGTGCCGCTGTCGAACTTCGTTTCCGAGGTGAACAGCGGAAGTTCGCAGCCGGCGCATGTATACGTGCCCTCACCGTATTCCTTGTCCAATGGACTGGTGAAAGGGCGCTCCGTTCCTTCTTTTCTCAGAACGTGGTACTGGTCAGGCGTGAGTCGATTCCGCCATTCTTGGTCACTGAGTTCTAATTTTTCTATATCTGCCGTCATCGTACTATTGCTGCCTGCCATTGTCCGGATGTTCATTAGTGCGAAAATGCTGCCTGAACTCAGGAACCCCAGGGTCCCCAGGAATGTGCGTCTTTTCATGTTTTACCTCGTCTGTCGAGTATACAGTCCAACGTCGTTCATATGTCTTAGATGACAGTCGCAACCGCGGGTTCCTTACATTACTTTTCTGTAAATTTCGGCCCGTGGCGTGGAACGGGCAAGCCCGAAGGGGCCTCACCGGCAAAACGGCCTTGACTCATCTCACTATTTTAGCGTTAATTTCGCGCCTCATTCGCGCTTTATTTCCCGATGTTTGACCGTTTAGCCAAATCAATTTTTTTCACGCTGACCGCGCTGATTCTGGTTTCATGCGCCAGTACGAGCCCGCGGCATCCTGTTGAGCATACGCCCGGGTCCGGACCCGTGGAGCTTCCCGAAACCGACGGTCGCCCGGTTATCGCCTATGCGCTTGGCAGCGGCGCGGCGCGCGGATTTGCCCATGTCGGCGTCCTGAATACGCTGGACGACGCCGGCATCACGCCCGATCTCATTGTCGGCACCAGTTCCGGCAGCCTTATCGGAGCACTGTACGCAGCCGGCATCCGAGGGGACGCGCTGACCAAGCTGGCGCTGGAGACGGATCGCAACGAGGTGATCGACTACACGGCCTCCAAGCGGGGCTGGATTACCGGTGATTCCCTGCAGGCTTTCGTGAACGACAAGCTGGACAACAGGCTGCTGGAAGAGCTCGAGATCCCGGTCGCAGTTGTATCCACCGATCTGCGCTCAGGAAGAAAAAAGGTGTTTACCTACGGTGATTCCGGCCTTGCTATCCGCGCGGCAAGCAGTTTCCCGGGTCTTTTCAGGCCGGTTGAAATCGGCGGCCGCGAGTTCGTGGATGGCGGCGTGCTGAGCCCTGTACCCGTCGAAACCGCAATTGAACTGGGAGCGGATATCGTGGTCGCGGTGGATGTAACCAAACCGCCATCGTCGGAGCGGGAGATCGACGGATGGATAGACGTGCTGCACCAGTCTTATCTGATCATGGCGCGGGCCATGTCCGCGGTGGAGATCGCCAGGGCGGACATCGTCATCAAGCCTGAAATCGGAGACATGTCGCTGCTGGAATTCGAGCAGAGGCAGATCGCGATCGATGCCGGCGCTGCGGCGACCAGGAAGATCATTCCGAAGCTCAAGCACATCATCAAGGTCAAATGGAACTATACACAATGAATCCTTATCTGCTCACGATCGACCAGGGCACGACCAGCTCGCGCGCCATTATATTCGACGCGTCCGGGACGCCGAGGTGGGAAGCCCAGCAGGAGTTCCGCCAGATTTTCCCCGGCGAGGGTTGGGTGGAGCACGATCCGGAGGAGATCTGGGAAACAACGGTCGCGGTATGCCGACGCGCCTTGTCCAATTCCGGGCTCGACGCCGGCTTATTCGCCGCAATCGGCATTACCAACCAGAGGGAAACGACTCTGGTTTGGGACCGGCACAGCGGCGAACCGGTCTACAATGCGATTGTGTGGCAGGACAGACGGACCGCAGAAGTATGCCAGGATCTCAAAAATCGAGGACTGGAGCCCCGGTTCACCGGCAAAACAGGATTGCTGCTGGATCCCTACTTTTCAGGCACCAAGATCCGGTGGATACTAGACAACGTCGACAACGCACGTGATCGGGCGGAAAATGGTGAACTTGCATTCGGCACGGTGGATTCATTCCTGCTGTGGCGGCTGACGGGCGGGCGTGTCCACGCCACCGACGCTACCAATGCATCGCGTACCCTCTTGTTCGATATCCACGAGCAGCGGTGGGACAACGAGCTGCTGGAACTTCTGAACATACCGGCGGCTCTGATGCCCGAAGTGAGGAACTGTGCCGACGAGTTCGGTGACACCGACGCAAACCTGCTGGGCAAACCGCTGCCCATACGCGCAATCGCGGGGGACCAGCAGGCGGCATTGATTGGCCAAACCTGTTTCGAACCCGGCATGGTAAAGAGCACCTACGGTACGGGTTGTTTTCTTGTGATGAATACCGGGAGTACCGCCGCCTCGTCCGAGAACAGGCTGCTGACAACGGTGGGATATCGGTTGAACGGCGACGTGACATACGCGCTTGAAGGCAGCATATTCATGGCCGGGGCGATAATTCAATGGCTGCGCGACGGCCTCGGAATCATCCAGTCGGGGGCGGAAACGGCGACGCTGGCCCAGCAAGCTGATCCTGAGCAGAACGTTTACCTGGTTCCCGCCTTCACCGGATTGGGCGCGCCCTATTGGGACCCCCACGCCAGGGGTGCAATACTGGGATTGACACGGGATACTGGCGTGCGCGAAATCGTAAAGGCCGGTCTTGAGTCCGTGGTTTTTCAGACGCGGGACCTGCTGGAAGCCATGCGCGCGGATGGTGTCGCGGCCCTGCGGGAGCTCCGCGTGGACGGCGGCATGGTGGTGAACGACTGGCTGCTGCAGAGGATGGCGGACATTCTGGGAATACGCGTCGATCGACCGCGGGTGACGGAGACGACAGCGCTGGGTGCAACGTATCTGGCAGGATTACAGAGCGGGGTATTCGACTCACTGGAAGCCATTGCCGGCAGGTGGCAGTGCGATGCTTCGTTCGAACCCTCCTGGGGCGACGAAAGGCGAAGCCGGCTCTATCAGGGCTGGTCAGATGCGGTGGCGCGGATCAGGACTAGCGGATGATTCGGCATCGTGCGCAACGTCGTGCCGCTACACGATCTTTCGCAACTCGTACTCCAGGATGCCCTCGGCGCCGGCGGCCCTTAGTCTCGGGATGAGATCGCGTACCGCGGAACTGTCCACCACGGTTTCTACGGCGAACCAGTCCTTGTCGTACAGATGGTTTACGGTTGGCGCGTGCAGGCTTGGCAGGAGATTTACAACATCCTCGACCTTGTCCGCGGGAACGTTCATGCTCAGCGCTACTTTGTGATGCGCCAACAGTGATGCTTGCAGCAACAGCGCGATCTGGTCGATCTTTTGCTTCTTCCACGGGTCAGCGATCGCCCGCGAGTTTGTGATGAGCTGTGTATGGGTGTGCAGCAGGTCGCAGACGATGCGGAGGCCGTGGGCCCGGATGGTGCTGCCGGTTTCCGTTATCTCGACAACCGCGTCCACCAGTCCCTCCACCGCCTTGGCTTCCGTTGCGCCCCACGAAAATTCGACCGTGGCAACGATGTTCCTGTCCCTGAAGTATTTTTTGGTAAACTCAACGAGCTCTGTTGCAACAGTTTTACCTTCCAGGTCCTCGATTTTCTGTATCGGGGAGTCCTGTGGCACGACCAGAACCCAACGGCACGGCTGGTCGGAGCTCTTGGAGTAGACGAGATCGCATACCACTTCGACGTCCGCACCGGTCTCCTGTATCCAGTCCAGACCGGTGAGGCCCAGGTCGAGCGTACCGTTTGAGACATAGGTCGCCATCTCCTGTGATCGAACCAGGGCGCAGCTGATCTCCGGGTCGTCTATGTACGGAAAATAATTGCGTGATTTCGGTGAAATCGTCCACCCGGCCTGGGCGAAGAGTTTCTGGGTGGCCTGTTCGAGGCTGCCTTTGGGCACGCCAAGTTTCAACTGCTTCATCGCGTTGCTCAGTATTTGCCGTTCCAGGGAGCGTGAAAAGCGGCGTATAGTATCATAGGCTGAATTCTTTCCAACACACGGACACTCATGCCTGCCACCCTCTACTATGTCCACGATCCGATGTGCAGTTGGTGCTGGGCATTCAAACCCGTATGGGATCATGTCACCGGCGCGCTCGGCGGGAACATACCAATCACCCGTTTGCTGGGAGGTCTGGCGCCGGACAGCGATGAGCCCATGCCGGAAGCGATGCAGCGCATGCTTCAGGATACCTGGCGAAATATTCAGGTGCGCGTCCCGGGCACGGATTTCAATTACGATTTCTGGGAAAATTGCAAACCGCGCCGCTCCACATACCCTGCCTGCCGGGCCGTGATCGCAGCATCACAGCAGGGCAAGGAGTTTCACGAAGCGATGACCGGAGCCATACAGCGTGCGTACTACCTCGAGGCGCGCAATCCGTCCGACGAATCGACGCTTGTCGAGCTGTCGGAAGAACTTGGCCTGGATGCCGGCCTGTTTTCCCGGACACTGAATTCAGGGGAAACCCGTGATGAGTTCGAACGGCACATTGCGATGTGTCACGGTATGCGTGTCCCGGGTTTCCCCAGCCTCTTAATCGGGGATGAAAAACTGCTGCGGAGAGTCCCGGTCGAATTCAACGATCCCGATTTGCAGTTAAGATTGATACTGGACGCAGCGGCATAGCCCGCAATATCCGCCAACGCGGCCGGTTCAGGATTGGAACGTATTCACCGCTTCCCGGAACGCGTCCGGAATCCGTACCGCTTTGTCCGAGGTCGAATCGATCATAACCGCAATCATGCGCCCTTTGGCGATCAGCTCAATTGATCCCGAATTGATCACCGACATCTCCACCTCCAGGCTGCTGTTGCCCAGCCTGGTACAGCCCGCGTAAACGTGCAGCATGTCTCCGTAGTAAGCGCGACCCATAAACTGACAGTCAGCGCTGACATAGTAGGTCTCGAGATCCATGTCCGCCAGGGCGGCCCAGCTGAAGCCGATCGCTTCCAAGTAACCCATGTATGCCTCGTCCATGTAGGTGAAGTAGTTGCCGAAGAATACGTGCGTCTGTGCGTCGGTGTCCGCATAGCGAACGGGAATGGATAAATAATAATCCGATAGAGTGTTCTCCGCCGATGTCATTCGTATAGTAGAGGCATATACCGTTGCCATGTCAACTGGCCGTCGTAATTTGTGGCTGAAACGAATTGTTACAATTCGTTACTGTAATGAAAGGCACTTTCTCTAGGCAGCCCGTATTCTTTTTCTCCCATGATTCAACCAATAACCGGAGATAGATGAATGACCAAGATTGCGAAAAAACGAACACTGTGGATTGCGCTGCCGCTGGTAGCGGTTCTGGGCATCGGCGTTGCGGCCGCCGGATTCAAGCAGCACGGAGGGCACCACAATCCGGAACGTATGGTCCAGCGCATCAGCGACAGACTCGACCTCACCCCGGAGCAGAAGGACAAGCTGGAAGTCGTGAAGGAGGCGCTGGTAGAAAGCAGGGGCAGCCTTCGGCAGGAACGGGCGGATACAATCGAGCAGATCATTGCCGAAGTGGAAAAGCCCGAAATGGACGAAGATCGTATCATGGCGCTGATAGAAGAACGCAAATCCAGGATAGATGTCATTGCGCCCCGGATGGTTGGGCCGGTGATCGAGTTCCACAAGTCCCTCGACGACGAGCAGCGGGAAAAGATCGTGAATCTTCTCAACACCATGAGAGACTGGGGCTGGGGTCATGGACGCCGCCGTCACGGATAGCCGCAACCAGCCGAACTGGGTTAATCTAACCCGGACGATGCCTAAATGCGGGCTAGAGACCGGACAAAAAAGTGGTCGCAAATTCAATACTGGTAATCGACGACGACGTCAAACTGTGCGAGCTTCTCAAGGAGTATCTTGCGCGTTTCAACTTCAAAGTGTCCACCGCGCACGACTCGGGCGCGGGGTTGGCGCGAATCAGCAAAAAACCGCCCGACCTCGTCGTTTTGGATGTCATGATTCCCAGGGTTGACGGGTTCGAGGTGCTGAAGGAACTGCGCAAGACGAGCAAACTGCCCGTCATCATGCTGACCGCCCGTGGAGAGGTCAGCGACAAGGTCGTCGGCTTCGAACTCGGCGCAGACGACTATCTGGCAAAACCATTCGAACCCCGTGAACTGGTCGCGCGCATCCAGACAGTCCTGCGCCGAGCGCGGTCTAACCAGGAATCGCCGGTAATGGATTTCGGCGACCTCGTCATAGATATCGGTGGCCATAGTGCTACGCATCACGGCGAACCGCTTCAACTCACCACAACCGAGTTCGAAATACTGTCCCTGTTTGCAACCAATCCCGGGAAGGTGCTAAGCCGTGATGACCTGATGGAAGAGCTCCGGGGAATGGACTGGGATGCATTCAACAGATCCATAGATATCGCAATCAGCCGCCTGCGGTCAAAGCTGGGGGATGATTCCAGAGACCCCCGCTATATAAAGACCATCTGGAGAAAAGGCTATATGTTCCTTGGAAAAACCGGCTGACGGATCACTGATATCGCTTTGATCGGATTTCTCAGAAAAGTCGGACGCTCGATTTTCTTCAAGCTCGTTCTGGTATTCATCGCCACCGCAATTGTCATGGCCATGGCCGTTGGCGGTATCGTCCGCCACGTCGCGGATGACCGGTCATACCGGGGACTGATTGGGAAAAACATGGCGCAGTATTCGATGTTCCTTATCGACGAGATCGGTAACCCGCCCAAATACGAAATAGCGCAGAAGCTCACCGACGAATTCCGCGTTGCCATTCGTATCACTTCGCCGGGCATGAACTGGTCATCCACGCCGCCGCCACCTCGGCGCATACCCGTCGAGTTCAAACACATCAACGGGTTCCCCAACGTTAAGGGCGCCCGAGATCGGGGCCGGATATTCATAGACGTTGATCAAGCGGATGCGAACTATTCTTTTGTATTCGGAAGGATCGGCAATCAGAACGGACCTTTCGACGGCGGCATTGTACTTCTGATCGTGCTGGTCGTCGGCGTCGTTTTGACCCTCAGCTATTTAACGGTTCGTTGGTTGTTCAAACCCCTGGAGTGGCTAACCGGTGGAATGCAGAATATGGGCCGTGGAGACCTGGATACGACAATTCCCATCCGCAAGTATGATGAACTGGGCGAACTCGCGGCGGCATTCAATGATATGTCGAGAAAGATACGCGACCAGATCAAAGCCAAGCAGCAACTCCTGCTCGACGTGAGTCACGAACTGCGTTCGCCCCTGACTAGAACGAAGCTGGCGGCGGAATTCATCCCTGATGACAAGATAAAGCTTCAGATTACAGCCGATCTGGACGAGATGGAATGGATGACCAATCAGATTCTCGAATCCGAAAGGCTCGCCAGCGAACGAGGCGGCCTGATTCTCGAGGACATCGATCTCTCGAAACTGGTCGCCGACCTCGTTGCCATCTATGAGGGCAGCACCCCGGGCGTCGAAATGACGGTCAGCGAATCCGTCCGTGCGTTGCTGGATCCGGAGCGGGTCAGGGCGCTGCTGCGTAACCTCATCGACAATGCACTCAAGTACTCGGGCGCGCAGGAGCGCCCCGTGAAAGTTGGTCTGCATGCGGGGCCGGACCGCGTGTTGATTACGGTCGAAGATTACGGAGAAGGCATACCGGAAGATGACTTGCCGCTGATTTTCGAGCCTTTTTATCGGGTCGACAAATCGCGCCACCGCGGCACCGGCGGGTACGGTCTCGGGCTGAGTCTTTGCCGCAAGATCATGGAGGCCCATGGCGGCAGCATCGATGTAGAAAGCAGGGTGGGGGAGGGAACGAGGTTCCTCCTCAGGTTCCCGATGCAACGCTGAAATTTCAGGCTCGATCGAACAAGTCTGTTGACAATAACGGATTGTACGAGGCGCGCCTTCGTGTGGATTTGATCGCGGCGGGGCGCCGCTCCTACAAAACCAGGTTCGGCGTCTGATACTCTTGTAGGAGGCGCGTCTCGCGCCGATTGATCGCGGCGAGGCGCCGCTTCTACAAGGACACTAGTGGCTCAGAATCTGGCTCAGAAACAGTTTTGTCCTGTCGTGCTGAGGGTTATCGAAGAATTCGTGGGGTTCGTTCTGTTCGATGATCTCGCCGCCGTCCATGAAGATCACCCGGTGTGCCACCGCCGTGGCGAATCCCATTTCGTGGGTCACACACAGCATGGTCATGCCGCTTTCGGCCAGTTCGATCATGACGTCGAGCACTTCCTTGATCATTTCCGGGTCGAGGGCGGAGGTGGGTTCGTCGAACAGCATGATCCTGGGATTCATGCACAGGGATCGGGCGATGGCCACTCGCTGTTGTTGACCGCCGGATAGCTGCCCCGGAAACTTGGCCGCCTGCTCGGGGATTTTTACCCGTTCCAAGTACGTCATGGCGGTTTCTTCCGCCTCCGCCTTGGGCGTCTTGCGCACCCAGATTGGCCCGAGAGTCAGGTTCTCCACCACCGTCAGATGCGGGAAGAGGTTGAAGTGCTGGAATACCATGCCCACTTCGGAACGGATCTTTTCGATGTTCTTGAGGTCCCCGGTCAGCTCCGTTCCGTCGACATTGATGGAGCCTTGCTGATGCTCCTCGAGACGGTTGATGCATCGGATCAGGGTCGATTTGCCCGAACCCGAGGGTCCGCAGATTACGATCCTTTCCTTGGCGGCCACATCCAGGTTGATATCTTTCAGCACATGGAACTCACCGTACCACTTATGCATGTCTTTGATCGAAATGATTGTCTTTGATTCTTTGGAATCAGATGCGTCGTTTGCCTGTTGGGCATTCTGGATTTCGTTTGCCATGTTCGATGACCTTGATCTAGTGACCGGTATGAAGTTTTTTCTCGAGATACAGCGAATACCTGGACATGCCGAAGCAGCACAGAAAGAAGAATACCGCGATGAACAGATAGACCTCGCGCGCCAGTCCTGCCCATTCCGCATCAGCCAGCGCCGCGCGCCCGATGCCGAGAGGATCCAGCATGCCGATGATGATGACCAGCGTGGTGTCCTTGTAGAGTCCGATAAAGGTGTTGACGATTCCCGGAATGGATATCTTGAGCGCCTGCGGCAGGATGATCAGCCGGGCCGACTGCCAATAGGTCAGACCGAGTGCGTCGGCCGCCTCGTACTGCCCGCGCGGCATGGCCTGCAACCCGCCGCGGACGACCTCAGCAATGTAGGCCGCGGAAAACAGGGTGACCATGATGAGTACCCGCATCAACAGATCGAAGGTCGTGCCCGGCGGCAGGAAATAGTTGAGCATGGTCGAGGCCACGAAGAGCAGGGCGATCAACGGCACACCGCGGATGAATTCGATGAAGATCACGCAAAGGGTGCTCAGCGCGGGCATACTGGAAATTCTTCCCAGTGCCAGGGCAACGCCTATTGGCAGAGAGAAGAAAATGCCGGTGACGCCGATGATGAAGGTCAGCATAATGCCGCCGAACTCGTTGGTGGGTACCGGGGTCAAGCCAAACCCGCCTATCAGCAACCAGGCGGCAATGAACGGAAATGCAATGCAGTACCAGAGCAGGTATTTTCGACCCGGACAATTGTCCCAGAGTATGGGTAGCAGAAACAGCACCAGCATGACAAAGCACAGGTTGACGCGCCAGCGCTCCGCTTCGGGATAGAAGCCGTAGATGAACAGGCTCAGCCTGGACTGGATGAATGCCCAGCACGCGCCGGCTTCCGGTTCCGACATCTGCGCCCAACAGTCCTTCCTGTCGGTCGCGTTCCAGACCGATTCGATGAATACCCAGTTGATTATGGGCGGGATGATTATCCACAAGACCCATAGGGCCAGCAGCGTCAAAATCACGTTGAACGGCGACGAAAACAGGTTGTCCCGCATCCAGGCGATCGGCCCGGAGGTCAAAATTGGCGCCGGCCAGTTCGGGTGGGTGCCCGGTTCGTGCTCTTGTTTAGGCGTTGCAGCGTTATCGTTCACAGTCAGCCCCCCGTCACCGTGCGGTCAGCTTCATCTTGCGGTTGAACCAGTTCATTATCGCGGAAATGGTCAGTGAAAATATGAGATAGATAACGATGACGATGGACATGGTTTCCATCTCCTTGCCGGTCTGCATCAGCGAGATTCCGCCGATGGTGGCCACCACGTCCATATAGCCGATGGCGATGGCCAGCGATGAATTCTTGGTCAGGTTCAGGTACTGGCTGGCGAGCGGTGGGATGATGACCCGCAGGGCCTGCGGCACGACCACCAGCTGCAGCACCCGGTTCTGTCGCAGCCCCAGCGCCCGGGCCGCCTCGGTCTGGCCGTGGCTCACGGATATGATACCGCCGCGGACAATTTCAGCGATGAACGAGGCGGTGTAATAGGACAGAGCCAGCCACAGCGCCAGGAATTCGGGTTTGAGCGCCATGCCGCCCTTGTAGTTGAAGCCCGTGAGTGCCGGGAAGTCCCAGGACAGCGGCATGCCGGTCAGCAGAAACATCAGCCCGGTGAAGCCCACCAGGATGCCCAGGGAGATCCAGAACACCGGGTAGATCTTGCCGGTGGCATCCTGCACCTTCTTGGCCCAGCGCTTGAAGAATACGATGGCGACAATGGCCGCGATGAAGGCCACTACTACCAGCCAGAACCCGTCTTCGAACACCGGCGCTGGTACGAAGAATCCCCGGTTGGAGATAAAGAAATGTTCCCCCAGCGGGATCGCCTGCTTGGG
>CAMYOI010000053.1 GCA_947259955.1 uncultured Gammaproteobacteria bacterium | reverse complement strand
CGTGGAGGCCGTCAACGAAGCGACCCTGACCGCCGAGATCCCGGGCAGGATTGCAGAAGTCCTGTTCGATGTCGGCGACGTCGTCCCCGCCAACGCGGTCGTCATCCGACTGCGAGGCACCGAGCAGAAAGCGGAAGTCAGCAAAGCGGAGGCGCAGGTCGTGGACGCCAGGGCGCGGGTGGTCGAAGCGAGCCGGGCTTACCAGCGGATCGAATCATTGTACGGCCAGAATGCCGCATCGGAACAGGCGATGGAACAGGCCAAAGCGTCACTCGAGGTCAGCAAGGCATCCCTGCGCGTCGCCGAGGCCCAGTTGACGAAGACCGAGGAACAAGCGGGTTACGCGTTGGTCCGCGCGCCCTTCGGTGGTGTCGTCACTGAACGTCATGTAGAGCGCGGTGAGTCCGTAACGCCCGGCCAGCCGATGATATCGGGATTCCTGCCTGATCTGCTGCGAGTCAGGGTGGACGTTCCGCAACGCCTGCTTGGTCACGTACGCGAATATCGTTCCGCCCGCGTGCACCTGCCGGGGCGGGAACCCGACTCGCTGATAGTCGACGACGTAGCCATCTTTCCCTATGCCAGCGCCGGAACGGGTACCACGCGGGTCCGTCTTACATTACCTTACGGTGTGGAAGAACTGTCACCCGGGATGCTGGTCAAAGTTTCATTCTTTTCCGGGGAACGGACCGTACTGGTCATTCCCGAGCGCGCCATCGTGTATCGCAGCGAAGTCATCGGCGTATACGCAGTAAGCAAGGACGGCTCCGTTCAAATGCGCCGAATCCGGCCGGGGAAAAGCCTGGCCGGTGAAAACAAGGTCGTGTTGGCAGGTCTGCAAGAAAATGAGCAGATCGCGCTGGACCCGGTCGCGGCCATCGCCCATCTGAAGCATCTATCAAAACAATGAACGAGAGGCGGCACGGCATCGCGGGGCGAATGGCCGCGGCATTTCTGCATTCAGAATTGACGCCGCTGATTATGCTGGGGGGCGTTCTGCTTGGTGTGTTTGCCGTACTGCTGACGCCCCGGGAAGAAGAGCCTCAGATCAACGTGACCTTTGCCGACGTTTTCATACCTTTCCCCGGCGCCAGCGCGGCGGAGGTCGAGAAACTGGTCACCATTCCGGCGGAGCAGATACTGTCGGAGATCAGCGGCATCAAGCACGTCTATTCGCAATCCAGACCCGGCATGTCAATCGTAACGGTCAGGTTCAAGGTGGGCGAACAAAGGACGGAAGCGATCGTACGGCTGTACAACAAGGTGTTTTCCAATAGCGACTGGTTCCCCCCGTCGCTCGGGGTCGGCCAGCCCATAGTCAAGCCCAAGGGCATCGACGATGTTCCCATCGTCAATGTAACGCTATGGTCGGACGACCCGGCGCTGGGGGCATACGAACTGGCCCGTATCGGCCACGCCCTGGAGGTGGAGCTGAAAAAAGTGCCCGGAACCCGGGACATCTACACCGTGGGTGCTCCGGAGCAGGCGGTTCACGTGCTGCTCGATGCACAGAATATGGCGGGATACGGCATCGCCGTGGAGGACCTGCGGCGTTCCCTGATCGCCAGCAATGTGTCCGCGGATGCCGGCAGCATCGTTCGGGACAACCAGTCGATCCCGGTCAAAGCGGGAGCTTTCCTGACCGATGCGGAACAGATCGCCGGACTCGTCGTTGGGCTCAAGGAAGGCATGCCGGTCTATCTGGACGATGTAGCCGACGTGCACTACGGCCCCTACCAGCCCGAGGAATATGTACAGCACACGGTGGTATCCGGGACAACGCATCAAAGTTACCCGGCGGTAACCATCGCCGTAGCCAAGAAACCCGGCACCAATGCGGTGAACATCGCCCACAGCGTTATCGACCGGCTCGATCAGTTGCAAGGCATCGTGATTCCGCAAACCGTCAACGTGGAAATCACCCGAAATTATGGAGAGACGGCGGACGCCAAGGCCAGGAAACTCATTCAGAAACTGGTTTTCGCTACGCTTTCAGTAGTGGCGCTCGTGTGGCTCACCATGGGCTGGCGAGAAGCCGCTATCGTTGGCGCGGCCGTGTTCGTTACCCTGGCCGCCACTCTGTTTGCTTCCTGGGTCTGGGGCTTCACCATCAATCGTGTATCGCTGTTCGCGTTGATATTTTCCATAGGCATCCTGGTCGATGATGCCATCGTCATCGTGGAAAACATCCACCGACGCGGCATGACGGGAGGCGGCTCCCTCAACCAAGTGATCCCGTCCGCGGTGGACGAGGTAGGCGGCCCCACCATACTGGCCACATTTACGGTCGTTGCGGCACTGATGCCGATGGCTTTCGTGAGCGGGCTGATGGGTCCCTACATGAGCCCCATACCCATCAACGCCAGTACCGGCATGATCATATCGCTCTTTGTGGCGTTGACCATCACGCCCTGGCTGTGCTTACGCTTGATGAAGCCCTCCCATGGATCTGACAAACACTCGCCCGAAGGAGGTCCCATCAGGGGGTTCTTCGACGCCCTGCTGAGCCCTTTTCTCGATACCCCCCGGGCACGCCTCAAGCGGCTTCTACTGGGGTTAGGCATTTTGGCGGCAATCGGAGTGTCCATGTCACTGGTGGTCACCGAAGCGGTCATCCTGAAAATGCTGCCGTTCGATGACAAATCCGAGATACAGATCGTAGTCGATATGCGGGAAGGCAGCAGCGTGGAGCACACCAACCGCGTCCTCGACGCACTGGGCAGTGAAGTCGCTCTCGTTTCCGAGGTAGACAACTATCAGAGCTATGCGGGCACGCCCGCCCCGATCGGATTCAACGGACTGGTTCGGCAATATTACCTCCGCACGGACGCGCACCTGGGGGAGATCCAGATCAATCTTGATCCAAAGTCGGAGCGGCGGCGAAAGAGCCACGATATTGCGCTGGAAATACGCCAGCGCGTGCAGCCGATCGCCGCTTCCTTCGATGCCGCCATAAAGGTCGTCGAGGTGCCGCCCGGCCCGCCTGTTTTCGCCCCGCTCGTTGCCGAAATCTACGGTCTGGACTACGCCGGTCAAAAATCTACGGCGGGCAGGGTGCGCGATCTGTTCGCTCAGACCGCGGACATCGTCGATATCGACGACACCATCGAATACCCCGCCCGGAGGCTGAAAATCGTAGTCGACCGGCAGCGTGCCGCGCAGTTCGGGATCAGCCAGGAATCGGTAACGAGAGCGGTGTCGGTATTTACCGGCGGCGACGACGTGTCATTCTTGCGCGACACGCACCTCAAGTACGCCGTGCCTATACGCTTGGAACTTTCGGTTGCCGACAAGGCAAGTCTCGAGAGTCTTCGGGCATTCAAGGTCCGCGGCAGCACCGGCATGGTGCCGCTGGGTGAGTTCGTCGAGATACGGGCCGAACCGCGCGACAACGCGGTCTATCACAAAGATCTTCAGCCCGTGGTCTACGTAACCGCCGACATGGCCGGCAGCACGGACAGCCCGCTGTACGGCATGTTCGAAATCTATCAGAAAATAGAGGAATCGGGCGAGGGTCCCGAGCAGTACCTGGTCGATGTTCCCACTACGCCCTACGCGTACAGCCTCAAGTGGGACGGCGAGTGGCAGGTGACCTATGAAACGTTCCGCGACATGGGCATCGCTTACGCCGTGGGCATATTGCTGATCTATCTGCTGGTGGTTGGCCAGTTCAGGTCGTACCTCACGCCATTGATCATCATGGCGCCGATTCCCCTGACCATCATCGGCGTCCTGCCCGGACACGCGCTCATGGGGGCCAAGTTCACCGCGACATCCATGATCGGGATGATCGCGCTTGCCGGCATCATTGTCCGAAACTCCATCCTGCTGGTGGACTTCATCAACGAGAAGGTGCGCGACGGTATGCCGTTGGAAGAGGCGGTAAAACTATCCGGGACGGTGCGCGCCAAACCGATCATACTGACCGGCATCGCGGCAATGATGGGCGCGTTCTTCATTCTGGATGACCCGATATTCAACGGGCTGGCGGTCTCGCTGATATCCGGTATCGTCGTTTCCACCGTGCTGACACTGATCGTGATCCCCATCCTTTACTACAGCGCGCTGGCGGGTAAATCACGCACCGGCTGACGCTTATCCCGTCATAAGATATATGGATTTTGGTTTAGGTGGATATGAGGTAGTGTCTTCGGTAGATTAAGACACAACAACAGAGAATCGAGATGATAAACCCCCACGGCTCCACGGAGCTCAATCCCCTGTACGTCTATGACGCCGCGGAGCGAAAAACATTGCTGGACGAGGCGGAGAGCCTTCCCTCCGTGGTCATTAGTTCAGCCACAGCTTCGAATGCCGTGATGCTGGGGGGCGGATATTTCAATCCGCTCACCGGATTCATGGATCGCACCGACGCGCTGTCGGTTTGTCACAGCATGACCAACACCAGCGGCGTTTTCTTTCCCGTGCCGATTCTCAACATGCTCCGGGACGTCACCCCGATCGAGGGCGCGGATCGTATCGCCCTGCGCGACCCCAATCGTGAAGGAACCCCGGTTCTTGCCGTCATGGACATCAATGCCGTGGAAACCGTGAGCGACGGCGACCTCGAGGCCATGATCAGCAAGATTTATCGCACCTCGGATACCGAACACCCGGGTGTAAAGGCTTTTCTGGAACAGGGCAGATACATCCTCTCAGGCCCGCTTCATGTGTTGAACTTCAGCTACTTCGAGACGGATTTTCCGGAGACGTTCAGGACGGCAGTTCAGATCCGCGAAGAGATTCAGTCTCGCGGATGGGACCGGGTGGTCGCGTTCCAAACCAGGAACCCGATGCACCGCGCCCACGAGGAACTGTGCAAGATCGCGATGGAAGCGGTCAACGCAGACGGCGTGGTCATCCACATGCTGCTCGGCAAGCTCAAGCCTGGAGATATTCCTGCACCGGTTAGAGATGCGGCGATACGCAAGATGGTCGACCTCTATTTCGAACCCAATACGGCAATGATCACCGGCTACGGATTCGACATGCTGTACGCCGGACCCCGCGAGGCGGTCCTGCACGCGGTGTTCCGGCAGAACATGGGCGCCAACTACTTCATTATCGGCCGTGACCATGCCGGTGTCGGTGACTACTACGGTGCGTTCGACGCCCAGACGATCTTTGATGACGAGGTTCCCGAGGGTGCCCTGGAGATCGAAATTTTTCGTGCCGACCACACCGCGTACTCGAAAAAACTCAACAAAGTGGTCATGATGCGGGATGCACCGGATCACACCAAAGACGACTTCGTATTATTGTCCGGCACCAAAGTCCGCGAAATGCTGGGCAACGGCATTGCACCCCCGCCCGAGTTCTCGCGCCCGGAGGTGGCGAAGATCCTAGTGGATTATTACAGCGGATTAGGTTAGGAAGATCGCGGCGAGGGCGCCGCTCCTACCCGTTGGACCCGTTGGAGTAGCGTCCAGGTACATTGTAGGAGGCGCGCCCCGCGCCGATTTTTCCGAGCATGTTTGATCTATCCTTCCTCGTCTGGAGGAACGTAGTGGGGGTCGTTGGGGTTCATGAATATGAACTCGTGCTTTCCGGCTTCCAGTTCGACATAGTCGAGGGTCGTACCGGACAGCAGTTCGGTGCTGGTGGGTGCCACGATCACATTCACCCCGTGCCAGTTGACCTGTACGTCTTCCGTTTGTTTGTCGTCGAACCCCATTGCGTATTCAATGCTGCCGTCCGCCCGTCTTTTAGCGGCAATTCGCAAATCGGAACCCGACTGCCCGCTTTGCTGCGCGGATTGCAGTATCTGCCGCGCCGCGCCCTCCGTTATCACCAGTGCCATGTCCGCTCCTGTCTGCAGTCCTGGGTTTAAAGTGCGGCCGTCCGCACTACGGAATTTTCGCCCTTGCACTTGTCGATGTGCCGGATAAACCGCTCGACCCAGTGGTTGTCCCCGACGTTTCGATGGTGACTGTAAGTAGCCAACGTGTTCTTGTGCACCAGCCCGTCCTTGCCGTCCCTGATGCCGGCGCCCCTGACGACGTCGTAGGCGAAATCCACGTCGGCACCCAGATTATCGAGTCTGGAATAATGGAATTCGTGCGCCGGCAGTTCGCGATCGATGCCGCCGCCCACTGGCGGCCAGGGGTGATGCTCCGCCTCTTTGAGTCGCACGTACCCCCTCCCGACGGGCCGGGTCTGCATGACGGCGTTGGCCGCCAGCGCTCCGACCATCGGACGCGTCACGCCCTTGAAAGTAATGTCCCGGCAAAGGTACATCAGTCCGCCGCATTCGGCATAGACGGGTCTGCCGTCATCGATGAAGCGCTTGATGTCGGATTTCAGGCCCGTATTCCTGGCCAGTGCGTCGAGGTGCAGTTCAGGGAAGCCCCCGCCTATAAATAGCGCGTCCACCTCAGGCAGCGTCCTGTCGCGCAGCGTGTCGATGGTGACGATCTCGGCACCGAGCCGGTTCATAGCCTCTAAGTCATCCGGATAGTAGAAACAAAATGCCCTGTCGCGCGCGACCCCGATTCGTATCCGCCCGACACTCCCCGATTCGGCACTGGCGACGGCTGTGAGATCGGGATGCGGGGGTGATTCAGACTTTTCCACAATGGTGTCCACATCAACCGAATCCGTAACGATCCGTGAGATGGCCGAGATTCTGGTCATGGCGCTCAGATCCTCACTGCTCGGTACCAGCCCGATATGCCGCTCCTCGATCTCCATGTCCGCGTGTCGACCGATCGCACCGAGCACCGGGATATCGCTGTAGCGCTCCATCGCGTCCCGCAGCTTGCGCTCGTGCCTGACCCCTGCCACCTTGTTCAGCACGATGCCCGCGATGCGGGCCATGGGTTCGAAGCCCTGGTACCCCCGCACCAACGGCGCGACGCCACGCGTAATCCCGCTCGTGTCTACCAGCAGGATTACGGGGAGGTCGAGCAGTGCGGCCAATGCCGCCGTCGAGTCGCTGCCGTCTACGGCCATTCCGTCGTGCAGCCCTTTGTTGCCTTCCACGATCACCCTATCCGCGCCGCAGCTGTGCTTGCGATACAGCTCCCTGATCCCGGAATGCGGCATGGTATAAAAATCGAGGTTGAAGCACGGCCGATGACTGGCCCGGGAAAGCCACATCGGATCGATATAGTCGGGGCCCTTCTTGAACGTCTGCACCCGGTGGCCGCGCTCATGCAGTGCGGCGGCAAGCCCCAGGCTGAACGAGGTCTTGCCGGAGGACTTACGGGTTGCCGTAATCAGTACAGCGGACATCGATACACCCTCTCAGCGGGGAGACTTCTGCGGGGCCGGTGCAGCCGGCAGAAACGGCAGGACCCGCAGCGCGACGACAATCAGAAACAGGGAAACGGCGATTCCGCCGAGGCCCAGCAGCAATTCCGGCACGCTGGGACTGTAGCCGGCGACGACGCCGTCGTAGAAGCTGCTTAATTCGGTCTTGCCGGGAAACAGTTCCATCGGGACGGCCTGGCCGCCTATGATGATCACGTACAGGTGTGCAACCGCCCCGATGACGACGAGCATCGCGGCTGTCATGATCCAGCGCATTTCGGCCAGGCGAGGATGGAAAAAGAGGATCATCGGCAGCACGCTGCCGATCAGAATCTGCCCAATCCAGAAAATGCCCGTGATCGAGCCGCCGTCCGACAGAATGAACCGCACGATTTCTCCGTGCTCCGCAACGTACATACCGGCGACGATCTGAACGATAGTGAAATATAGCACCGCGGCCACGAAGATTCCGTTCAACCTGCGGAGCCGGAGGAGCCATTCTGCCGCAATATCCTCATTATTCATTCGCAGCACGGCGCACGTTATCAGCATGAACAGGGCGGTGCCGACAGACAGCGACATCGCCACGAACAGGGGCGCCATGATCGCCGCGTCGTAGGCATTGCGGGCCACCAGAAATCCGAAGATGGAACCCGTACCGGTGGTCAGCACTATCCTCCAGACGAACGCCAGGATCCCGACCCGGCTGGAGAAGCGCCCCATGCGCGGTTCGAAAAGCATCCAAAGATAAACAACCGCGATTACAACGAAACCGGTGTACAGAAAGATGTTCCATGCAAAGATCGATTTGAAATTGTATGTCGTCATGGCCACGATCAGCCGGTCGGGCCGGCCCAGATCCAGCACCAGGATGAGCAGCCCGCCCACGAGCAGCGCCACCGCGATCAGGCCCGAGATCCTGGACAGGGGCTTGTAGCGCGCTTCGCCGAACACCGAACCCATCGAGGCCACGTTGAGCGCACCGGACGCGGCCACGATCAGCAGGATGGCGAAGACGTGCGGCATGCCCCACACGATCTGATTGGACATCCCGGTCACCCAGTGGCCGTGATGCTCCATGTAGTACGCCGCCATCAGTCCGACGCCAATCGCGGCGCCGAGCACGGCAAGCGTTAACCAGTATTTGCCCGCATCGATCTCCAGGGTCCGGTAACGCTGGCGCGCCGCTTCCATCATCAGACCCCGTGGTAACGGACCGCGGTGTTGAGGCCCAGGTCGTCGCGCACCTGAGTGGTTTGCATCGTGGAAAACCGTTTCGACACCGTGCTTTCAGCGTCGTTCATATCGCCGAAGACCAGCGCCTTGTGGCCCGCATCGGAGCAGGCCTCGACGCAGGCGGGCAGACGATTCCCATCCACACGGTGCACACAAAAATTACAGCTCTCCACGGTACCCTTACCGCGCGGCGAATGGGGCCTTTGGTCGGTCAGGTCTTCATGGATGAAAGATCTCGCCTTGTAGGGGCACGCCATCATGCAATAGCGACAGCCGATACACGTGTGCTTGTCTACCAGCACGATGCCGTCGTCGCGGACGAACGATGCACCGGTGGGACAAACATCGACGCAGGGCGGGCTTTCGCAGTGCTGGCACATCATCGGCAGCGACCAGGTCTGTCCGGTCTGATCATCTTCGAGGTCGAGCTTTCTGATCCACTGCGCATCTGTCAGCGGTCGATCGAATCCGCGCAGTCCGTGCTCCGTGTTGCATGCGTCCACGCAATCCGTGCAACCCTCGGCGCAACGGGTCGTGTCGACGAACATCCCCCAGCGTACGTCTGGTCTAGCCGGTTCGTCGTCGTTCTTGCCCACCGCCAGATCGATCAGCCGGAATCCAGGGGCCAGCGCGAGCAGGGCGACACCCGCAGAAACGTGAGTGAAGAAGGACCGGCGGCTCGCTCTATCCTTGTCGTCGTTACGCTGCATGGATCAATCCATCTTCAGACAGTATTGCGCAGCCGCATACGCGGGGGTCCATGCAATCGCCGGGTGTTCGCCGCCGCGTGCGTCAGCCTCCGGCCGCGTGGCATGGCACTGGAAGCAATCGATATCAACCGCAACGCTGGTGTGGCAGTCCGCGCAGAACTGACCCCTTGCATTGATCGGAACGAAATTACCGTCGTCATCCCGGCCGGCGTGGCATGACACGCACTCGACCAGACTGTGATCCGGAGTGCGGATCCCCTCGCGCGTGGTTTTGTCCCGCTGGTGCAGCAGGACTTCCATGTGGTTCTTGCGCATGAACGCGGTCGGCTCGACGCACTGCTCCAGCCCCGCCGCCTTGCTGCTCGCGGCAAGCTGTGCATGCCCGCTGCCAACACCGGCCGCCGCCAGTGAAACGGACACAAGCAGAATGAATCGCGGGGTGATCAGTCCTACTCCCCCATACCCATGTCGATATAGCCCGTGGGGCACACGTCCGCGCAGATGTGGCAACCTATGCATTTGGCGTAATCGGTATCCACGTAGCGGCCGGTGGTGGAACTGTCCTTGTTGACGCGAAACACGGCGTCCTGCGGGCAGTAAATGACGCAGTTGTCGCACTCGAAGCACATGCCGCAGCTCATGCAGCGGGTCGCCTCGGCGACGGCCTGTTCGTCGCTCAGGCCCTGGTGGCGTTCCTCGAAGTGCCCCAACACGTGGGAAGCGTCCGGACCAATGACCTCCCGCTTGTTGCGGGGCGTGTACTCGAAATGACCCAGGAACAGTTCATCGGCAGGGATGATCTCGTGCGCCGAGCGATCCTCGTAGTTGTGCACCGCGAAATTCGCCGACGCAGTGCCCCACTTCTGCGTGTGATCGTACTGCTCCGGCGACAGGTTCGACTCGTCGAGCTTCTCCAGCAGGCTGAAATGGTCCACGTCGACTTTAGGGTTGGTCTTCGGCTCGACGCCGTTGAGATAGCTGTCGATGCTTCTGGCCGCGATTGATGCCTGACCGATCGCGGTCGTCAGCAAATGAGGGCGGATGATGTCCCCGGCGGCGAAGTGGCCGGGCCGATCGGTAATCCGGTAGAACTTGTCGGTGTCGATGAATCCGCGTCCGTTGTCCAGTTCCTCGATCCCGGACAGGTCGCCACCCTGGCCTATGGCGGATACGATCAGGTCGCATTCCAGCACGAACTCGGTGCCCTCGATGGCGGACGGCACGCCCTTGTCGTCCAGGCTGCACTTGGCCATTTTCAGCGCACTGGCCCGGCCTTCCGCGTCCTTGATCACTTCCATCGGCACCACCCCGTCGTAGATCGTGACGCCCTCACGCAGGGCATCTTCCACTTCGTGCTCCGTGGCCGTCATCGCTTTTTTCGGGAACAAGGAAGTCAGCGTCACCTCCGCACCTTTCCTGGACGCCGCGAAGGCGGCGTCGTGGGCGACATATCCACCAATTACCTCTTCCGGTCTGTCCTTGGGATTGACGCGATCGATCTTGCCCAGTCGGCGCGCGACCGACACCACGTCGATGGAGGTGTCTCCACCGCCGACGCATACCACCTTGTCGGTTGTGACCTGGAGCGTTCCGTCATTGAATGCCTGCAGAAACTTGACTCCGCTGACGCAGTTGGGCGCATCGGCACCGGGTACCGGCAGACTCCGCCCCGCCTGGCACCCGATGGTCCATAGAATCGCGTCGAATTCGCGCTCGAGCTCTTCAATACCTACGTCGATGCCCACGGCGGTTTTGGTGCGGAGTTCGATGTCTCCCAGATCCAGGATGCGCTGGATCTCGTGCTCCAGCACCTGCCGTGGTGTACGATAACCGGGGATGCCGTAATACATCATCCCGCCAAGCTTCTCCTGTGCATCGAAGATGGTAGACGCGTGCCCATCTCGCCGCAGCTGGTATGCCGCCGCCAGACCCGCGGGGCCGCCTCCGATGATGGCCACGCGCTTGCCGCTCAATGCGGGCGGTTGCTCGAAGCTGAACTTTTCCCGGTAAGCGGAATCGCCGATGTATTGCTCGACGGAATTGATACCGACGAAGTCCTCTACGTTGTTGCGATTACATCCGTCCTCACAGGGCGCGGGACACACCCGCCCCATGATCGCCGGGAAAGGATTGGCATCGGTGGAGCGCCGGAACGCGTATTCCTGCATACTGACGCCTTCGGGGGGCTTTTCCATACCGCGCACGATCTGCAGCCAGCCGCGGATGTCCTCGCCGGAGGGGCAACTGCCCTGACACGGCGGCGTGCGGTGCACATAGGTCGGACACTTGTGGGTATGATCGGCTTCGAAAATCGCCTCCTGCCATTTTTTCTGGACGTAATCGCCGTCTTCGAATATTCGAAACGTCAGCTTGGTTTCACTTTTTGTTTCTTCGGCTGTGCTTGCCATCGTAGTACCCCTTTCAGTTTTCTGTATCGGCTCCGCTATCCGATCGATAGCCCCAGATGTCCACATCGATGCCCTGCTCGATCAACCGGTCGGCCCGCTCGGAAATATAGCGTTGAAAATTCGGCTGTGACTTGTAACCCCCGTTCAAAACGTAATCGAATACCGACTGCGTGTGAAATGTCCTGAACATGGCCTCGGTACGCATCACTTCCCGACCGGACGAATCGAAAAACACGATCGTGGGGGCGAATTGAACGTTTAGTTTCAGCGCCCACTCGCTGGCGGTTGTGCGTTCGCCTGAAGGTGTGGTAACCGGCGTATCCGCAGTCAGGTCGAGTTGGACGCTGTCGAATTTCTCTGCAAGCCGCCGGGTGGGCGGGTCGGTCAATATTTTCTGGTGCAGCGCATCGCAGTTGGGGCAACCCGCCTTCTCGAAGTACACCGCAAGCGGCCTGGATGAACCCGCCTCGCGGTTCAGATCGTATGGCGGGGATGCGAAAAAATCCTCGCTATGGAGATCTCCACCACTCTCGGCCATGGTCAGGGTCGCAATGAATTTCGCGTACGTCATTTCGCCATCCTTCCTTTCGACGACATAGCGCAGCGCTTTACGGAATTCATCGGGCGGATAGTATCCATCCAGCCGGAGCGCGACCTTTCTGGCTTCGTTGAAAAATAGAAGCGTCGGCGTATAGTTTACATTGAGCGCCTCCGCCAACGTCTTCTCCGTGAAAGTCCTGCCGCCAACCTGAACGACCTCACGGTCGCCCCACATGTTGATCTCGACCACGTCCAGTTCGCTGCGGACGGTTTCGTAGATATCGGGCTGGCTGAAATTATGTTCAATCAGCGCGTTGCAGTAGGGGCACCCCTCCTGGTGGAAATACAGCATCAGCCGCTTGCCGTTGGCCGTCGCCTCGTCGATGTCCTGTTCGAAATCCAGGAAGCTTTCCTTGAACCACTCGGGCGTTTCGGTAGTTTTGGCCCCGCTAAAAATCCCGCGCTCAACGGCTTCGTCGGCGCCCGTCGTCTGCGCGGCCAGGAGACACATGCACAGCGTTGTCAGCAGATAGCGCCAGGTCCTGAGCATGATATTTACTCCTCCGTCCCCAGCTCCAGCGCATCACCCAGCAGCTGGTGCACGCTCACTATCATGTCCATGCCGAGACCGTAGTAAGGGCCGCCATGTGCGTCACACCATATTCATCGACCACCTGCTTGAGCGCCTCCATCCGGGGAAGCGCACCCTTGACCCGCAGTTCCACCAGGTCGTCGGTCAGCAGCCCGCCGCCGCCGCCGCAACAGAACGTGTGCTCTAGGGTCGTTTCGGGAGCCATGTCCACGAAGTTGTTGCACGCGGCCTTGATGATCTCCCGGGGAATGGTGAACTGCCCGCCCGGTTTGTCACCCATGCGCGAGCCGCGGGACACGTTGCAAGAATCGTGGAAGGTGACTACCTTGTCATCGTTTTCCTCCTTGTTGATGCGCAGTGCACCGCGCTGCAGAAGGCCGTAGGTAAACTCGCAAATGTGCTGCGGTACGGGAAACGATTCGTCCAGAAAATCGAATGGTCCGATCAACGAGTTCCAGAAACTGTACGCAACCCGCCAGGCGTGGCCGCACTCGCCGACCACGATGCGCTTCACGCCAAGCGACTGCGCCGCCTCCCGCACCCGCATCGCGACCAGCTTCATGTTTTCGTAATTGCCGATGAAGATGCCGAAGTTGGCCGCCTCAGACGCGTGTGAACTCACAGTCCAGCTTGTCCCGGCCTGGTGGAATACCTTGCCGTAACCAATCAGGCCGTCGACGTGCGGTTCGGCAAAAAAGTCCGCCGACGGCGTAACCAGAAGGATATCCGCACCCTCCTGGTCGAGCGGATACTTCACCGCCACCCCGGTGTCTTCCTCCACCTCCTCCTCCAGGCTCTCCAGCGTGTCGGCGAGCGCGGGCCCGGGCAGGCCAAGGTTGTTGCCGATCTTGTGTACCTTGGCAATTATTTCGTTGGCGTATTTCTGCCCGACCCCGATGGAGGCCAGGATTTCCCGGCCCGCCATGGTGATTTCCGCCGTGTCGATCCCGTAGGGGCAGTAGACCGAGCAGCGACGGCATTCCGAGCACTGGTGGTAGTAGCGGTACCAGTCCTCCACCACCTCCTCGGTGAGGTCGGTGGCGCCCACCAGTCCGGGGAAATGCTTGCCGGCAAAGGTGAAATAGCGCCGGTAAACAGCGCGCATGAGGTCCTGCCGGGCAACCGGCATGTTCTTGGGATCCGCGGTTCCAAGGTAGTAATGGCACTTGTCGGTACAGGCGCCGCACTTGACGCAGGCGTCCATGAACACCTGCAGCGACCGGTACTTGCCCAGCAGTTCGTCCATCTTCGAGATGGCTCTGTCCTTCCAGTCATCGACGAGCTCGCCCGGAAATCCCAGGGGTTCCTGGTGCTCGGCCTTGGCGACGAAGGGTTTGATGTGGGCCATGGCGTCTATGGCAATCGGGGGTATGACCGCGATTTCCCGCAGCTCGGGAACGTCGAATTCCGGTTTCTTCATGCCCGCCATGGTCAGCTTCGCGTAGCCTCGGCGGTCTTTACGTCTTGTGCGGGCCAGGCCGTCACGTGACGCGCCTCGCGCGGGTTATCCGTCATATTGCGGGTAGGACTGAAGAATATCCCGGGCGCATGCAGCAGCTTGCTGATCGGAAACACAAGCATCAGGATGATGACCAGCAGCAAATGCAGCAGCAGGAGGGGATCTGCCGGCAGCGGCTGCCACTGAAAATACATCATGCCCATGACGAACGCTTTCAATGCCATGACGTCGGTATGCCACACGTATTTCATCAACAGCCCCGTACCGGCAATGACGATCAGCAGGATCAGCATCAGGTAATCCGAAGGGGCGGAGATGTAGCGCAAGCGATCCACCGCCGTTCGCCTGATCAGAAGCCCCAGCAAACCCAGCAGCATGGCCATTCCGGCGTAGATGCCAAGCCACTGCATCAGGGCTACCCACCCCCACACGGGTTCGGTGAAATAGCGCAGGTGACGGATGAGCACGACCAGCATGCCGAAATGGAACAGCCAGCCGAACAACCAGCTCCATTTGCTGCCCTTGAAAAGGCTCTCGAAAAAAACGACCTCCCTGAACATCCGTCCAGCCACCCCGACACGGGTCGTCGGTGCCGGGGTTGTCGGGATGACCAGCGGTGAGGGCGTCTTCTTGTAAATCAGGGTGCGCCGAACTACGCCCACCACCAGCACGACGAACGCCGCGTAGAACAAAACAGAGAAGAGCGCTGACAGGATCATCGGCGATTAAGCGCGCCAGATCTGCGGCGGTTGGTTCGTGCCGGACCCAGCTGCATATCGACCCGGGGCGCCGGATGATGAAGCAGTATACACAACAGCAGGCCGTCGCAGCCGCGCTGGCGCGCTACACGGGTTATACGCAGCCCGTCGGTTTCGGCAGGCCCGCGTATTTGCATGCCTGTTTGGCGGGCCCGTAGGGAAACAACTCGTAGAGATATTTGCTGTTGCCCTTGTCCTTGCCCAACTTCTTGCCGATCGCTTTGGTCAACACCCGAACCGCGGGAGCGATCTGGTATTGGTCATAGTACTCACGTAAAAAGTTGATCACTTCCCAGTGGTTCTCGGAAAGATCACAATCATCTTCCGTGGCCATGTGGCCTGCGATTTCCGGGTTCCAGTCGGCAAGGTTTGCCAGGTAGCCCTCTTCATCGGTTTCGTATGTTTTTCCGTTGATTTCGAATGACATGTTTTAACTCCTGGTTTTCATACTTGAAACATTTTCATTTACAGCCAAGACTGAACTTTGTCGTTCTTTACTGCCAGGTCTACAAATCCCTCGTAATTCACAATCCCGATCCCTTTCAATAGCCTGGCTTCATCGATTCCCCGGCTGGCCAGATCGGGCCCGAGGGCATAGACATTTTTATCCTTCACGGCCGCTTCGACCAGTTCGGAGACGATGGTGCCGGAGGTCGCCGCGTACACCGCGTCCTCGATCAACAGGATATCGTGGCCCGGTTTTGCCAGGCGCAGGCAGCTCTCCAGGCTGTTCTTTTCGAAGGGTGACTTGTTTATCGTGTGCAGCATGGTCGACTAGAAATGCAGAATAACGTCCTGTTGGTCAACAAGCCCGGAAAGCTCTTCCCGACTCACCAACCTGATCGACGGCTTTTCCGCCCAATCGTCGTCTTCGTCCTCGTAGGTCAAGGCCATGAGATCATCTTCGGTCAGGCCGCGGGCTTGCAGGGATTCACGCTCGACATACAGCCGGGTCACATCGTAGTCGCCCAGCGCTCGGTATGCCGGTGAGAAATTCTTGATGCCCGTGGCCGAGGTGTCCTGGTCTTTCTGGAGCTGATACACCCCGTCATCGATGAAGGCCATGCAAACATCCTGCTCGAAGGCCGCGCCTATGAGGGCGACCTCCAGGCCTTCCACCGAATACACCGTCCCATAGGGCGCGCGGCGATTGATGTACATAAATCGTTTGACTGTGGGCTCACTCACCGTCACCACCCCTCAATCGCCAAATTGCAGCAGCCGGTCGGCTTCTATCCCGGCTTCGATCAGCTGCCCGAGCCCGGAGATCCTGAAGCCGGGGGCGATATTGTCGCCATCCTTGCCGTGCCGCTTGGCCTCATCCGCATCGATGATGCCGCGCCGCTGGGCGGCCGCTACGCAGACTACGAGATCCAGTCCGTACTCCTCGGCAAGCTCACTCCAGCGGTTCACGATGTGGCGGTCATCCTGGGGCGGAGCGGTAAACCGTGTGCCGTTGTTGACGCCGTCGTGATAGAAAAAAACGCGGAATACCTCATGGCCGCGCTCCAGGGCGGCCTTGGCAAATTGCCAGGCCGTATCGGAACTTTGGTGTGTATACGGTCCCTCGTTGACCATCAGGGCAAACTTCATCGGCGCGCGCTCTAGAAACGGATGTGGGTCGACGCGTTGAGGCTTTTGCGAGAGCCGCGCCAGTTGTCTATGTGGAACTTGGTGAAAGGCAATCCGGTCAGCTCGAAAAACCTTGGCCACCCTATGCGGTCTATCCAATCGTTGATGCGCTCCCAGTCCTTGGCATCGTCTTTGTATACCTTGAGGATGCGCTTTACGATCAAGGTCGCCTCAGGCCAGCGCGGCGGATTATTCGGCACACCGCCCGCAACGAGTTTCTGGAAGCTCGGTTTGGATCTGGCATTGGAATGATTGCCGCCGACCCAGATTGCAAGCTTGGAGTGCTCAGGATCGTTGATCTGCATCGGCGGACAGGGCGGATAACAAGCGCCGCAGCAAATACATTTTATTTCGTCAACCTCGAGAGACGGCTTGCCGTTGACCATCGCCGGTCGTATCGCCGCCACCGGGCAGCGCGCCACGACGGATGGCCGCTCACAAACATTGGCGACCAGGTCGTGGTTGATCTTCGGGGGCTTGGTGTGCTGAACGTTGATTGCGATGTCACCCTGCCCGCCGCAGTTGATCTGGCAGCAGGATGTGGTGATATGGACCCGATTCGGCATGTTGCAGTTTTTGAACTCTTCGATGAGTTCATCCATCATCGCTTTCACCACGCCGGACGCGTCGGTGCCTGGAATGTCGCAGTGCAGCCAACCCTGGGTGTGCGAGATCATCGCCACCGAATTAGCGGTGCCGCCTACCACGAACCCGGCGTCCTCGAGCGCGGCGATGAGGGGCTCGACTTTAACCTCGTCGCTCACCATGTACTCGATATTCGAGCGAATGGTGAACCTAACGTGGCCGTCCGCATATTTATCCCCAATGTCGCACAGTTTACGCAGGGTAAATACATCGAGGATGCGCTGCGTGCCCGCCTTGACCGTCCAGACCGTATCTCCGCTGTGGGCAACGTGCCGCAGTACCCCGGGCCGGGGGTGGTCATGGTACTTCCACTGGCCGAAGTTCTTGAGCATGACGGGGTGCATGTACTGGAGCCCGTCCGGGCAGCCCGACTCGATGGGCCGTCGCATCTCTTTCTTAGCCATTGAGCATCTCCACAATTATAGAAACCGGTCGCAGGTCATTCATTTGGAAGTCCACGCTACTCCGCCGCCGCCTGGCGCTCATCGATCTTACGATGAAACCATTTTTGAGCTTCCTGGTCCCAGCCATCCATTCGAACGTATGAGCTTTCACGGGGATGACTGATCATGTTGGGATCGACATCGATGCCCACACCCTCCAGGAAATTGACCAGCCCGATACGTTCGATCATCTCTCCGCAGCGCTCGTGTTCGAGCCCATTTTCCGCCCAGAAATCTATTGTTTCCTCGGCAATCTCGACCAGGCGTTCATAGTCTTCGTCTGTCTCCAACTTCATGAACGGAACGACCACGGTGCCCATCAGATCACCTATTTTCAGCGTACGTTTTCCACCAAGAAGCAGCGTGATGCCCTTGTCATCGCCGGGGGAAAGCGCCTTCGGTACGACATTCAGGCAATGCATGCACTTGACGCAGTTCCGGTTGTCTATCTCCAGTGTGTCATCATCCTTCAATGTCATGCACTTGGTGGGACAGCGTGTGATTATGTTGTCTATGACGTGCTGCCGGCCCTTGGTGCCAACGTATTCCCCGAATACCTGCTGGTCGATCTTGATGTCATCGCGCCAAGTCCCGATCACCGCAAAATCCGCGCGTTCGATCGAGTTCGTACAATCGTTGGGACAGCCCGATACTTTGAATTTGAATTTATACGGAAGCGCCGGCCGGTGGACATCGTCGGTAAAATTATTCACCAGCGTGCGGTGGATCTTGTGCTCATTCGCGCAGGACTGTTCGCACCGGGCGGCGCCTACACAGGACATGGAGGTGCGAACACACGGTCCGGCGCCACCCAGATCGAAGCCGTATTCGTTGATCTCGTCGAAGAAGTGTTGCGTATTTTCGGTACTCGAACCTATGAACATGATGTTGCCGGTCTGGCCGTGGAAAGTGACAAGCCCCGAGCCCCACTTCTCCCAACTGTCGGCAAGCTGCCGAAGGATGTCCGTACTGTAGTGGTTGCCCGCGGGCGGCTGCACCCGAAGCGTGTGAAATTCCCTGGACTCCGGAAACTGCTTGCCTACCTCCGAGAACCTGGGGATGATGCCGCCCCCGTAGCCGTATACGCTGACCGTTCCTCCCTTCCAGTAACCCTTCCTGGTTTCGTACGAATGCTCGAGCTGACCCAGCAGATCGTTCGCCATACCGTTGATCCGCTCGTCGTCGTGCTGGTCTCGAAGGCGCTTGATTCCCGAGACGAAACTCGGCCAGGGACCGTTTTCCAGCTCGTCGAGCATTGGGGTGGGGTGCTTGTCCGACATCTACCTGCCTCCTGTGGTTGGTAGGATTTTGACCATGGGCAGGCATTCACAGCGGCTGCCCACCAGCAGGTTAGGAATTCTATTCGCAGCAGGTTCCGGATGCACCCTCCTGACCGAGGGGGACACCCCGAAAAACTCTATTACTTAAGAGATAGCGTCCGCTGGCGGCCCCGGCAATATCCCTTTGTTCCGGTTCGCGCCTACCTCAAGAGGTACTGTCCAAATGTTGAAGTTGTAATACCATTGGCTTGTCCGGCAGACCAATAAATCAACCGTATGCGCAGAGCGATGAAGCAGGAGTACCAGAATCACTCAGTCAGCGCCGGCGTCGATCCGTCCGCGCAACCGGAGGGACCTGGACGGTTTTTAACCGGTCCGAAAGCAATCCTGTCGATGGTCAGTCGTGTGGAATGCAAACTGGGTCACTATGAAAGGTCACCGGTAGGATCGATCGTCGAAATCCGCGATCCTCGATACCTGAGTTCCACCGAGCGATCCGAATTGCTGCGCAGGCTGACGGAATTCAATTTCGTCATCTATCAGACCCGTTCGAATTCATTTCAAAAGACCGATCTCGGTATCCTTGGCCTGCAGCTCGGTATCGGTCGGACCGATCACAATTTTTGCGCCGATGACGACAACATATCTTCCGTTCAGGTCTGCCAGCAGGGGGACCGCCCGAGATACATACCGTACACGGACCGGCCGCTTGGCTGGCATACCGACGGGTATTACTATGGAAACTGTTCGGGCAGGGTGATACGCAGTTTTATCCTGCATTGCGTTACACCGGCTCCGCAGGGCGGAGAGAATGCATTTATCGATCCGGATGTCGTATTTCTTTTGCTGCACGAGATCGACGAGTCGTTGCCGGTGACTCTATCCAATCCCTCGGCGTTCACCATCCCGCCGGATTCCGACCAGACCGTTGATCGACAATTCAGCAGAACCGGCCCGGTATTCTCCATTGACCCGGAGTCAGGCGCCCTGCACATGCGCTACACCGGGAGACGGCACAACATCATGTGGAACCCCGATCCGCATATCACGGAAGCCGCCAGATGCCTGAAGGACGTTATCGAGCAGGCTTCCCGCTACACCGTGACCCATAAGCTCGAATCCGGGCAGGGAGTCATCTGCAACAATGTGCTGCACCGTAGATCCGGTTTCGTGAACGGGGATTCCGATGCCGCGCAGAGGCTGATATACCGCGCGCGCTTTTATAAACGCATACCCGGGACCCGGCCGTCCTGGTAAAATAAGCAGACAAGCCCCTGAAATGGTGAAGCATCTGGACGTTCGCATAGACCTGGGCGCGGAGAGCGGACAGGATGCTCGCACCTCGGTCCAGGCTGCGGAGGGCAGGCTTCATGCGATACGGGACCGCATCAGGGAAACATCCGCGGCCGGCGACGGCGAAAATCGTATGGATCTGCTCCTCGAAGAGGGTAGCCTTCTTGTCGAGCTGGAACGGATGACCGATGCGTGGGACTGTGCCAAGAACGTATTTGAAGCCAGTGTCCGTGAACAACAATGGCAAAACGCGGCGCATGCCTGCGAGCTGATGTTCAGATCAGAACAACCGCTCTCACTGGCGGCTCTTGGGCAGGGCATCTGGGGCGACCGCGATCTACATCGTCGATCTGCGCGCGGAAGATGCACAACACGACGCACTCAGCGTCGGCACCCGACAAATGCTCACGGCGGTCGCTCGACGACATAGCGGCATAGAGAACCAGGCCGATCTCGATGCCTGGGTAGACAGGCTGGAACTAAACGACGTCAACGGATTCCTGAGCCGGCTGCGCCGCATCATTGAAGCGCTGGTTCAGGACAACTGGTGGATAGACCGAGACACCATACAATCCGAGCTGCCGGATCAATAATCATGGCAGAGGGGGAAAACCTGTACTGGCAAGAGGCGGACGAAGCCGAACCACAATACCGCTCGAAAAGTATTGTGGACATGGCGTTCCGCATCGATTGCTCGCATCTGCCGGTCGATCACGCGTATTCACTGTTGACGTCCTTGGAATCCTTTCTGCCGTGGTTCTCGACCGCAGAAAACACCGGTATTCATGCCATCCACGGGGCCGAATCCGGCAACGGGTGGCAAAGGCCGGAGGGTCATGGAGGCGGCGTCATTCACCCATCGCGAAGGGTCAGACTGATCCTTAGAATCCCCCGAGACAGGATCAGCCAGTGCACCGGTTTGAGTGGCCAAACGCTAACCGTCGCCGACGCCGAAGTTAGGCTGGGGAGTATCAAGGTCAGGGAACTCGGCCCGGCCTCCACACTCTTTGCAAGGCGCATCGTCACCAGGGAAGATGAAAAAGAGCAAAGGTTTCTCGACCGGATCGACGAAGAGCTTACCGAGTTGAATGTCTCGGTTCCGAAGCGGCTGCCCGGCCGGTTGAGTAAAATCAATACACCGCGAGGAGAACTGCTCGCGCGAAGCCTGATGCTGGCCGACATACCGGCAGCGGATTCGATCCGAATCCAGGAGACCGGACTGGGCAAGGCCAGAACACTGGGCTGCGGCCTGTTCGTTCCGCACAAATCCATATCCGCGGTGAATCGGTTTACAGAAGAGTGAATCAAGAGTAAATACGAGATCGTAATCAGGATATCCGTCACCTAATCAAAATAACGGGAAACGACCGATGACAACCGAGAAACAAAAGCTGATCCAGTCGCTGATCGAGATGCAGAAGAAGTTCATCGCCTACGAACACGATAAAGGTATCGACGTGGAAGACTATTTCAACCCAGAAAGCGACCACCCGCTGGCGGGATATGCCGGTGAGTACGCGGAGAAAGCCAACCAGTTACTGGAAATGGCACACAAGGAAAAGGAATCGAGGCGCTAGGGGCCTGTCCGGATATCATTGAAAATCGACGAGTTTGAGCCGCTACCTCTATTTGGATATATTTCGCCGTATCCGGATCGTTCTACGATGACGTTTATAGTAAGGCGTTGGACGAATCCGGTAAAAGATCGGATGCATTACGCATGCGCCAGGGCCAAACTACAATCAGGAGGAGATATGACTTTGAGAAAACTTGGTTATGCTTTGATGGTGAGCATATGCTTGGGCTTGGCCGCCAGTCACACCGCCGTTGCAGGCGACAAGGCCGCAGAGGCACAGCAGGCCATAGAACAGGCGGAAAAAGCACTTGCCGCCGCTTCGTCCGCCGGGAGCGTCTGGCAGCTCATCGACAAAGCCACGGGTTCCAGTTCGGTACCGCTCGACAAACTCCTTGGCGCAGCAAAAAAGAAAAAGGAAGCGGGTGAGTTCGACGAAGCAATCCGGATCGCCGATCGCGTATCGGACGCCGCCATGCTGGGAGTGGAACAGGCCGAGTCCCAGAAAGGAAAAGCCGAACCTTTCTACAACTGACTATTTCTATAACTGACTATTTCTACAACGTAGTATTTCTACAACGTAGTATACGTCGATTGATATATAGTATCGATTGATATGGACTATTCGGGAGTGAGATCCGCTCACTCCCGAAAGCCGTCCTTCTGATCCGCAAATTGCCCCAAGCCGGCCCCGTGCCTAACCTTTCTTGAGTCTGAAAGTAAACTCGCCGCTACCCTCGCTTGACTCCAGGAGCTCGTTGCCCGTTTGTTTGGCGAAAGCCTCGAAATCCTTCACCGAGCCAGGGTCCGTCGCAACCACGCGCAGAATTTGCCCCGCATCCAGCGCGTTGATGGCCTTCCGGGCTTTGATGATGGGCAAAGGGCAATTGAGGCCCCGCACATCGAGATCTTGATCAAATTCCGACATCTAATATCCTCCAATACACAAAAAAAACGCCATGCCTCAGCTGCATCCTGTAAAATCCAGGATTGTAGCATTTTACGGGACCGAGGCCCGTTTAGGTTCGGCACAATCGAAAATAATTGGAACTCCGTAAAATCGGTAGGCGATCGGCTGACTATCTCAGAAGAGATAGCCAAATTATCCCTCCTGTCTTCGTCGTGGTCCAACGGGTGTGTTGAAACCTGACTGCCACAGACAGTACACTGTGGGCCATAAATATTACCAATCCAATGAGGATGCGGATGATGAATTTATTCCTTCGCGCCGGCATCGCGATAAGCGTGCTCACGCTTCTTATCGTTGGCCATACGACTACCGGCATCGCTGAGACCGGAGACTTCCTGCCCACCGAAAAGCAGTGTTCCAGCCTGGAGAATCCTGATGCCAAAACCAAAGGCTGGTGTGTAGCAATAAACAGGCGCCAGGGCAACTGCCTGGCTTGTCATATCATAGTAACCGATAAGTGGCCGACGGCGTTTCCACCCGGAGGCAGCGTCGCCCCTCCATTGGTGGCCATGAAACAACGCTATCCGGACACGGCAAAATTGCGCACCCAGATCTATGACGCGCAGTTGGTGAATCCGCAAGCTGTCATGCCGCCGTTCGGAAAACACAAGATCATTTCCGAGGAAGACATCGATAACATTGTCGAATTCCTTCTGTCGATTTAGCGTGCCTGGTTTTCGGATTGATCGTGATACCCGCAGTTTACTCGTAATTCCCAGAGGTATATCAAAATGAACCGTAGATTGTTCTTGACAGGGATGGCCCTATGCGCAAGCGGATTCGGCTTGCTGAAATCCGTCGTGTCCATGGCGATGGAATGGCCAAAAGCGCTCTTCGAGCTCGAAAGTGAGCCCGATGTCGTGAAGGCCTTATTTGGTGATGCACCGGTTGCTGAAAGCGGGGGTGTTTCGATCAAAGCCCCTCTGCAGGCGGAAAACGGCGCCGTGGTGCCGATCAAGGTGACGACCACGCTGGCTGATGCGGAATCCATCTCTATCGTCGTGGAAAAAAACCCGTCGCCGTTCATCACTTCGGTAAACCTGCAGCCCGGCGCCAGCGGCGGCCTGTACAGCGCGCGCATCAAGATGGGACAGACATCGAAAGTTGCCGCCTACGTGAAGGCCGGGGGCAAGGTCCATATGGCAGCCCAGGAGATCAAGGTAACCGTAGGCGGATGCGGCGGCTGATCCGTCGGTTTTTTAGACGAAATTGGAGAAAGAATTATGGCATTTACCACGAAGATGAAAGTCAAAACGGGAGAGGGCGGGCATGAAGTACTCTGCCTCGTGAAACATCCCATGGAGACCGGTCTCCGCAAAGACAAGAAAACCGGGGAAGCCATCCCCGCCCATTTCATTGAAGTCATGACCTTTAAATTGAATGGTTCGACCGTCGCCGAAGCGGTGCTGGGGCAGGGTGTATCGAAAGACCCCCTGATCGGCATCAACGTGAAGGGCGCAAAAGCCGGTGACAAGATCAACGTTGATTGGAAGGACAATATGGGCGAGACCGGCGGCGCCGAAGCCACGGTTAAGTAGCATCAGGGGTACAACTCATGAAAAAGACGGCACTCAGTACGGCTTCGATCCTTCTACGCTGGAAGAATACAAGGACGGCGTCAACGCCCTGCCCCAATATGCGCACCGCCGCGCCAACTGGGAAATCCTCATGGAGTTCCCCCCGTACGAGCTGGAGATGGAGACGGCGCGGGAAGAATGGTCGACGCCCTTCGCCAATGGCAAAACCTTTGACGACTGTTTCAGCGACAAGCCGCCGGCCAACAAGTACCCCTACTATGATGTGGCCACCAACGATATCCGCACGATCGAGGCCGACATCAATGCGTGCCTGGAAGCCAACGGCGAGAAACCGATCGCGAACCTCAAAAATGGCAAGATCGCGCGCCTGGTGGCGGCATTCAAGGAACAGTTCAACGGCGAAAAAATGGTCATCGAGGTCTCTTCGGACGGCGCCAGGGAGTGGTATGAAAAGGGCAAGGAGTTCTACTGGACCAAGCGCGGGCAGTTGAACTTTGCCTGCGCCGACTGCCATGTACACAGCGCCGGCAAGAGCATACGGGGCGACGTATTGAGCGCCGGGCTGGGGCACACGACCGGCTTCCCGGTATACCGCACCAAATGGGCGGTTGCTGGCAAGCCCTGGGGCACCGTGCACCGGCGCTACGACGGCTGCAACAAACAGGTGCGCGCCAAGCCTTTCAAGCCGCAGAGCGCAGAATACAAGGCGCTGGAATTCTATGAGGCTGTGATGAACACCGGGGTGCCAATGCAGGTGCCAAGCCAGCGCCAGTAGTCCACGACGGGTCTGACAGCCGGATCAACCAATGGGCTAAACCAACTGAAAGCCTGATCTTTCGATCAGGCTTTTTTCTTGAATCAGTCAAATATGAGCATTTCGAGACGGGAGTTCATCCGGATAATGGCGGCAGCGGGTGCGGCTGGGCTCGTGCCGGGCAGGGCTTCGGCAAGCGACGACATGTACGATCTGCCGGCATTCGGCAATGTTTCACTGCTGCACTTCACCGATTGCCACGCGCAGCTGATGCCGGTCTATTTTCGCGAGCCAAACATCAATCTGGGGATAGGCAGCGCGCTGGGCTTGGCCCCCCACATCGTAGGGAAACGCTTTCTGGAGCACTTTGGAATTCCGGAGAACTCCCCCGAGGCGCACGCCTTTACCTATCTCAATTTCGAAGAAGCAGCTCACCAGTTCGGGAAAGTCGGGGGATTCGCACATCTCGCCACACTGGTTAAAAATATCCGGGAGCAGCGCCCGGGCAGTCTGCTGTTGGACAGCGGGGATACCTGGCAGGGGTCGGCGACGGCCCTGTGGACGCGGGGTGCGGATATGGTCGGTGCGAGCAGCCTGCTCGGAGTCGACATCATGACCGGACACTGGGAGTTTACCTACGGTATCGACCGCGTCAGGGAAATCATCGAGACCGAGCTGAAAGGCGGCACCGAATTCCTGGCACAGAACGTACTGCTCACCGAGGATGCCCAGTTCGAGGAGAAACCGGCCTACGATCCCGAAACAGCCATCGTGTTCAAACCCTACACGATGCGCGAAATCAACGGCGTACCGGTTGGGATAATCGGCCAGGCGTTTCCTTACACGACTCTGGCCAATCCGCGCTATCTGATCGAAGACTGGAGTTTCGGTATTCGTGACGAGCAGATGCAGGACATGGTAGACCGGGTGCGGGCGGAGGGCGCTCAGGTCGTCGTCATCCTGTCCCACAACGGAATGGATACCGATCTGAAAATGGCCAGCCGGGTGACCGGTGTCGATGCAATACTTGGCGGACACACCCATGACGGCATACCCAAACCGTCGATCGTGTCGAATGCGACCGGTAAAACGCTGGTGATCAACTCGGGGTCCAACGGGAAGTTCCTCTCGGTGCTGGACCTGGACGTGCGGGACGGCCGGGTCCGGGATTACCAATTCAAGATGCTGCCGGTATTCGCGAATCTGCTGCCCGCGGATCCCGAGATGGCTGCCTACATCGACGGTGTCCGGGCGCCCTACATCGACAAGCTGAACGAAGAGCTGGCGGTCACAGAAACAACGCTGTATCGGCGGGGAAATTTCAGCGGTACTTTCGACCAGCTCATCGTCGACGCCATGATGGAGGTGCGCGACGCCGAGATTGCGTTTTCTCCGGGTTTCCGCTGGGGTACCAGCGTCCTGCCCGGAGACCCCATCACCATGGAGAGGCTGATGGACCAGACGGCAATCACGTATGGCAAGTCCACGCTGAACGAGATGACCGGCGAAAATATCAAACTTATCCTGGAAGACATTACGGACAACCTGTTCAATCCGGATCCCTACTACCAGATGGGCGGTGACATGGTGCGCGTCGGCGGCCTGCGCTTCACTCTCGATCCCAGGAAAAAGATCGGAGAGCGCCTGTCCGACCTCGAGCTGAACGAAAAACCGATCGATCCCTCTAAGACCTACAGGGTCGCCGGATGGGCCAGTGTCAATCCCCAGCCGGAAGAGTTGCCGGACATATGGGAAGTCGTGGCACAATACCTGAGGGATAAAAAGACCATTGACGACGTCACCCCCAATCACCCGAGCTTGAAGGGCGTCGAAAACAATCCGGGCATTAGTGTCTAGCCGCCTAGGGTGACGAAGGCGGACTAGCACGTAATTACGAGAGATTCGAATGGAGTTGGAAGTTTCACAGCAAATCGCCCTGTATGGTTTTCTGGTCTCGCTCGTGTTTGGCGCCATTGCACAGAGAACGCATTTCTGCACCATGGGCTCGATCAGCGATTGGATCAACATGGGGACCAAAATCCGGTTCAGAACGTGGATACTTGCAATTGCTATCGCTATAGCCGGGACCCAGCTTTTGCGAGCGACGGGCATGGTCGATATGTCCAATGCGATATATCTCAACACCGGCTTCGGCTGGGTCGGATACGTCGTGGGTGGACTGATGTTCGGCGTAGGTATGACGCTGGGATCCGGCTGCGTTCAGCGTTCGATAGTGCGGGTCGGAGGCGGAAACCTGAAATCGCTCGTTGTGTTGGTAGTAATGGGCATGACGGCATATGCCACGCTCAGGGGATTATTGGCGCCAATACGTCTGGAACTGGAGGCGTTAACCAGCATCGATCTGTCCGAACGGGGAGTTGCCGACCAGGGTATGGCAACGATACTTGCGAACTTCGTCGGTGGTGATGTGCAGACGATTCAGCTGCTCTTAGCCGGACTGCTCGTGGTCGGCACTTTCTGGTACGTATTCAGCGACAAAGGCTATCGCGGAGATTTCGACAATATCATGGCGGCGATAGCCGTCGGCGGGATGGTGATCGCCGGTTGGTATATCACCGGCGTGCTGGGCAACGATGAATTCGAACCCGTCCCCGTGGAGTCGGTCACTTTCGTTGCACCGGCCGGAAATACCATCAACTACGTCATGACCTACACCGGCGCCAGCATGAATTTCGGGATCGCCGTGGTCCTCGGCGTCATCGTTGGGTCATTTCTGTACGCCATTTTGTCCGGGACGTTTCGAATTGAGGTATTTGCCTCCCGAACGGACCTGACCAACCACCTGCTGGCCGGCGTATTGATGGGCTTCGGAGGTGTGCTCGCGCTCGGCTGCACCATAGGCCAGGGCGTCACCGGAATGTCGACGCTTGCACTGGGATCGGTACTCGCTTTATTGTCCATCATTGCCGGCTGCGCGATTACCATCAAGATTCAATACTACATGCTGGACGACAGTTTCGGCACCGCGCTTTACGAAACCCTCGCAGACTTCAAATTGCTGCCCCGAAAAACTTAGCGTACCCCGTACATCAGCCTCCGATGTAGGACATTTCGATCTTGGGAATTTCAACCACCTGAGTCGCCCGCAATTCCGAATAGCGATCGGACCGCGCCGACCATATCGATTTAACCCTCTCGAACAGGCCCTCTTCCGATATGCCTTCCCGCAACAGCGATCGCAGATCGTGCCCTTTGGTGGCGAATAAGCAGGTATAGAGCGATCCATCCGCTGAAAGTCGGGCCCGCGTGCATGACCCGCAGAATGGTTGCGATACGGATGCAATGATCCCCAGCTCACCCTCGCCGTCCGTGTAACGCCACCTCTGAGCGACTTCACCGTGATAGTCGGGTGTGACCGGTTCAATGGGAAATTCCCGGCCGATAATATCCCTGATTTCCGCTGCAGATATTACCTCGTTCTCGCGCCAGGCATTGCTGTTGCCGACATCCATGTATTCGATGAACCTGAGTATGTGCCCGGTGCCCCTGAAACGCCGTGCCGCCGAGAGCACCGCGTTGTCGTTGACTCCCCGCTTTACGACCATGTTGATTTTCAACGGGGTAAGTCCAACGTCGGCGGCGGTATCGATTGCCTCGAGAACGGGCTCCGGCGCGAAATCGACACCATTCATCGATTGGAACGTCTCTCCGTCTATGGAATCCAGACTGACGGTGATCCGCCGAAGGCCGGCGCTATACAATTTCTCGGCCTTTTTCCGCGTTAGCAGGGAACCGTTTGTCGTCAGACTGACGTCCTGGACACCGTCTATCGATGCCAGTTTCTCGATCAGTGACTCGATATCGTTTCTGACCAGAGGCTCCCCCCCGGTCAGCCGAAGCTTGCGGACACCGAGTCGCACGAATACACGCGCCACCTGCTCGATCTCCTCGTATGTCAGCAATTGTGATCGTTTGAGGAAGGGATAATTGGGCCCGAAAACATGTTTCGGCATACAGTAAACACAGCGGAAATTGCACCGGTCCGTGACCGAAATACGCAGATCGTGGATCGGCCTTTGAAAGGCATCCAGCATCGGATTTGGTGGCAGGTTTCTCATCATAAAGGGTCAGGCAACGCCTGCGTAAATTCTACTCAAGCGACCGCAAAACCACCAGCCCCCATTTCTCCCCGCCGCCCTCATCCACCGCCGCGCTGGTAGCTTCTGTCAAAAGCGATCAGAAAGCCCTGCCTTTCCTGTGGTGGAAAATTATGGAAGGCGAATTCCACCTCGATACGCGGTATGCGCATCATGCCGATCCGGCGCTCCGGTAACTCGCTGATTCTCAGCACGAGTTCACGGTCTTCGTCCGGGTGTCTGATAACGACCCGACCGTCATCCACCGTATGTTCGTAACCGCCGACGGCGGAGGGCAAAATCCGGAAAAATTCCGCTGCGCTGTAGCCCATGTCTCGTTTGAATTTGTCGCCGTGGTCGGCGCCTGCTACCACAAATCTGTCCTGCCAGAAGATCCCGGCAGGCTATCCGCCCGCAACCGGCGGCCAGATCGCGACAGCATCGCCGGGTTTCAGCACATGGCTCGAGCGCTGATTTTTGTCGAGATAAACCCCGTTCAAGAGGACCAGATGAACCAGGTCCCCCGGGACGTCGAAGCGATCGATTACTTCGTCAGGCGTGGTTCCCTCGGGCACGTCCAGTTCGACCAGGTTGCCCGTGGCATGGGGGGGTAAATATACACCCAACGTCGCGAAAAGCTTGAGCGTGATCTTCAATTTCCGGCTTGTTAGCCCAGCACCTGGGTACTCGCCAAATAGGCCTCCATTACCCTTGAGGGATCGTCCTGCAGCTTTTTCTTCCAATCGCCCAGCCGGGTCTTGCTCTGAATCATACCGCGCAGGACGCCGACGTGATCGGTCATACCCAGCGCTGACGCGCCGACGATGCGATCATCCTCGAATTGCAGATTGACGTAACGGAATCGGTCACGGTCGATCCGCTCCACGCTATCGCCCCCATCCACACCCATCCACATCCCGAAGGAACTGGAGATCAATCCGAGCGTGTCCAGCACGTTCATGTTTACCTGGCCTCGATTTCCCTGCGAATGGCCGTGGACCATGTTCCGCGCGGCGAGCATGCCGTGTTCGACCGCCGTTGGTTGTATGGCCTGGACACTGTAGCCCCCGGTGGAAAAGTCTTTTCCCCGGGCACAATCGCCGGCCGCGTAGACGTTGGGCACACTGGTCTCGAGGAACTCATTGACCACGATCCCCGCATCCACATCGATGCCGCTGCCTTCCAGAAAAGCGGTGTTCGGCGCCACGCCGGTGGCGGTAATGACCAGGTCCGCCGAGACTTCTTCTCCGTTGTCGAATCTGACCACAAGCGGACTGCCGGCCTCGATGGCAGTGACGCGGGTGGAGGTGAGTACGTTGATACCCTTGCTCAAGCACCAGTCCTTGATCATGCCACCCGAAACGTCGTTCATCATCCTCGGCACCATGCGATTCTCCGTTTCGACGACCGTCAGCTTCACGCCGCTTTGCGCGAGCGCTTCCAGAATGATGCATCCGATGAACCCGGCGCCCACCAGCACCACGCTGTTGCCCGGCTCCATGAGCTTGATGATGCTGCGCGCATCCTCCAGAGTCCAGCAGTTGTATACACCCGGCAGGTCCACACCGGAAATTGGAGGCGTAATCGGACTGGCACCGGCGGCAATGAGCAAACGGTCATAGCGCCGTGAACCGCCGGCATCGAGCATGATCTCCTGCTTGGCGGTGTCGATGGATGACGCACGATCCCGCAAGACTTCTATACCCAGTGCGCCGTAGTGTCCCGGATCCTTGCGCAGATAAGTGCCGGCCTCGTCGATCCGTTTCACCAGATAGTAAGGGATGGCCATACGCGAGTAAGGCGGTTCCGGTTCATCGCCGATCAGAACAATGCTTCCGTTCGGGTCGTGTTTGCGAAGCTGCTCGACCGCGACCACGCCGGCCGGGCCAGCGCCAATGACAATGTGGTCCATTACAATCTCCTAGCTCAATCCGAGTCGCTGCCTGGTATCGGCGGTGGGGACGCCCTGTTCATCCCAGCCCCGCGCGGCGTAATACTCCGGCAGCATCTTGTCCAGTTCGTTCACCTTTCCTTCCGCCGGGCCGGAGCGGGCCGCCTCGGAAAGCAATCGCGGCGGCAGATTATCGTCCGCCTTCGTAAATCCAGCCTTGAGATTGAATTATCTGCGGTGCAACATCATCGAGGGACCAGGCAAACGAGGTAAAAAGACAAATTCCCGCGGAATCGAATGCGGCGGTGGCGTCCTGAAACGCCTTGACCAGTCCGGCTTTGCCCTCGGTGACGAGCGGATCGGTTTTTTCCGGAATACCCAGAACCTCGGAGGCAACGGTGTAGCCCCGCAGGTGGCAGGCTCCCCGATTAGAGGTGGCATAGGCCAGGCCCATACCCTGAATTCCCCGCGGATCGTAGGCGGGGAACTCCTGGCCCTTCACGCTCATGGACAGTTCCGGATGGCCGTATTTCTCACACAGACGCTTGGATCCGAGACCCAGATCCTTGCCAAAACCCTCGCCGGCGGCGACCAGTTCCACGGCCTGCGTCAGCACCTCTGCTTTGCCGAATTTGAACTTGATTCCACCGGTGTCCTGCTTGGTGATTGCGCCCTTCTCGTACAGTTCCATCGCGGCACCCACGGTGGCACCGAATGTAATGGGATCCAGGCCATCTTCATTACAGACAAAGTTGGCATAGGTCAGCGCATCCAGATCGTCAACGCCCGTTGCTGCCCCCAGCGCCCACGCCGCCTCGTATTCCAGACCGCCCGAATTGCCCCAGTACTCCGGCTTGTTTTCGACACTGAAGTGCGTCTTGTCGATGGTCGAAATCCGGCCGCAGGCGATGGTGCACCCGAAACACGCCGCGTTGGTCGTGAGGTTCGGCTTGCCATCGCTCTTGCGGGGCTCATGCATGGCCTCCCCGGAGATCTTGCTGGCGCCTTTGAACTGAACTTCCTGCATGTTCCTCGTTGGCAGCGCCCCGGTCTCGTTGATGACATTCATCAACACCTGCGTGCCGAACTGCGGCAATCCCGCTCCGGTAACCGCGTTCTCGCGCAGCACCTTCTTGCCTTCCTCGGTAGCCTTCATGAACGCCATCGGGTCTTTGATATTACCCACGCCCTGGGTTCCCCGGCACACCACGGCCTTGACGTTCTTCGACGCCATTACGGTGCCCACACCCGAGCGGCCGGCGGCGCGGTGCAGGTCATTGATGATCGCGGAGTAAAAACAGCCGGCTTCCGCGGAACGTCCTACGCAGGCGATGCGGATCTGCGGATCCTGGTGTTTGGCGCGTATGATCTTGTCTGCTGCCCACACGGACTTGCCCCAAATTCCGTCCGCGGACATCAATTCAGCCTTGTCGTTGCTGATATAAAGATACACCGGCTCCGGGGATCTACCTTCGAAAATGATCATGTCCCAGCCGGCCATCTTGAGTTCCGCCCCGAGATAACCGCCCGAGTTGGAGCACGCGATGGCCCCGGTCAGCGGACCCTTGGTGACGACAGAGTATCTGCCGCCCGTGGAGGCCATGGTGCCGGTCAACGGCCCGGTAGTAAAAATGAGCTTGTTGTCAGGCCCTAGCGGATCACATTTCGGATCGATCTCCTCGACGAGGTACTTGCTTGCCAGCCCCCGCTGGCCCAGGTACTGTTGCGCCCATTCCATGTTGAGCGGTTCGCTCTTGACGCTTCCCTCGCTCAGGTTTACACGTAGAATTTTCTTAGCCCATGCCATTGTGCGCTCCTCCTACTTCAAGGTCTCTGGTAGGTTTGAATGTCTTTTTCCACGGGGGTGATGTAGTTCGGCCCCGCCTCCGGTCTGTTTTGTGCCCAGGCACGCATACGCTCCATTCCGGTACTGTCCGCGTCGACATAGGTTATGGCGCCAGTCGGGCACGCTTTTGCGCAATGCGGATCGCCGCCGCACAAATCACATTTGATCACCTTGCCGGTGCTGGAGTTGTAATTGATGGTGCCGAACGGACATGCGATCGTACAGACCTTGCAGCCCACGCAGACGCTATCGAGCACATCCTTGGAACCGGTTTCGGCATTGATTACGATCGCGTCCACGGGACACGCCTTCATACACCAGGCCTCGTCACACTGGGTACAAGTGTACGGTGCGAACCGTCCCTCTTCATGAAATGCAAATACCTTGATGCGCGATTTTGCCGGGTTGAATACGCCTTCGTTCTCGTAGGAACAGGCCATTTCGCACTGCAGACATCCGGTACACCGTTCCGGCTCCAGGCTCAGAGCTCTCAGCATCTCGTCACTCCTATGGGTAGTTCGTTTAAGTTCTTTTCGACCGCATGCCGTTTTCCACGCGGCCTGTTTTCCGCTTCGGATTGTACTGTAACAAACCCGGCCAACGATGTCTCGCGGGTCTCCTTACAATATTTATTAGTCCGGATTCGTCCATCGGCGGAGTCGGTCCAGCCCGCACGGAATTCAATCGGTCGCCTTCAGTTTGGACTCCTCGAAAGCGGTCAATTGCTCAGGGGTTGCCTCTTTTGAATACCTGTCCTTGTATTCCCGGTACGTCATGCCGTAAACGATTTCACGGGCGTCATCGTAGTCGAGATCGATTCCGCGCTCGTTCGCTGCAGATCGATACCATTTCGACAGGCAATTCCGGCAAAAATAGGCAAGATTCATCAAATCAATGTTCTGCACCTGCGGGTACTTGCGCAGGTGTTCGATCATCTTCCGATAGACGGCTGCTTCGATTTCCGTTTGCGTTGCCTGGTCAATCTCTTCGTGTTGCGACATATCTGGCACCTGTTATGTTGATGTTCGGATTCTAAACGACACTCGGCTCCGTTACATCGGACTTGGCGGCGTTGTCGATATTGTGAGGAACTTTCGAGATAATCACGCAAGGTCGACGAAACGCATTGGGATACGGCCGTCAAGGGGGGAAACGCATGTTCCGAAAATTCAGCGAGGACGAAACCGAACGGCTCGACGAGACGGTTCGAAACGAGGCGCATCGAGGTCTGTACTGCTCGGCTTGCCGTTCATTCATCACGGACCCCCGATCTTCGCTGGTAATTCACGGTTCGCAGCGTCACACCTGCACTAACCCCGCTCAGTTGACATTCACTATTGGATGCTTCAAGGAAGCTCCGGGATGCAAGGAGACGGGCGTCCCCACCGAAGAGCACTCCTGGTTTCCGGGTTATCGATGGCGTATTGCCTTGTGCGCCAATTGCGGTAAACACCTTGGATGGAGCTTCCTAGGCGCCGTCGACCGCTTCTATGGTCTGATAGTCAACGCACTCTTCGAAAAGTAACGCGGCGCCAGGGTCACTTACCGTAAGATGCAATGCACCTGACGATCTGCTGTTCCGGAAACTCCTCGACGGAACCGTAGCGTTTTTTCGCTCGCTGTACCGTATCGTGGATGTTGTTGACGCGGTCGTTCTCCACCACCAAATCGAGGGCGTTTTGCAGGCCGATCAACGTACCGCACTGTAACTTCTTAGCCTGCGCCCGCGGAAGCGCATTGGGCGCGTGTGCAAGGCCAAGTGAAAAGTTCACACTTTTTCGCATGTAGTTGAGCATTTCCGCGCAATCCTGGTGACTCTCCGCCGAATTGCACTGCACTTTCTGTCTGGATCCCACGCTGCTACGAAGTGCCAGCCGGCATCCGCACTTGCGGCTTAAAATGGCCCCTTCGAAAGGGCAAGGCAACGACGGCGCCGGGTCGTCCGGACCACCGGCGGGTCTGCGCGATCGTTCGTTACGATTATTGTAATGTGTTCCTGCCACGATGGTCATTTTTTTCTAGGATTATCAATGTATTATAGTAGAATGATATTCGGCTGGAGTACAGCACCCCTGCTGAAGTATGACCATACGCGAACGACCCGGGTCCGGACTTGTCTCAACAGCCAATGAATATGACCAGCCCGAATATTGCCATCCGTGCCAATACTATGCGCAACCTCTTGAAACCACTGATTTTCCTGACAGGCCTTTCGATCATGTCCGGACCCGTGCTGTCGCAGAGCAACCTGCCTGATCTCGGTGACTACTCTGCAACCGTTCTATCGGCGTCAGAAGAGCAGAAGTTGGGAAGGGAGTTCATGCGACAGATTCGGCAGCAGTTGCGGTTCATCGACGATCAGGAACTGATCACTTATCTGAATCGTCTGGGCAGCGTGCTGGTGAGTAACAGCGATCAACCCGGAAGAACATTTACATTCTATCTGGTAGAGGACAACGCCCTGAACGCCTTCGCCGTGCCCGGGGGCCACATAACGGTGCACACCGGATTGATCACCAACACCCTTCATGAATCGGAATTGGCAAGTGTAATAGCGCACGAAATCGCACACGTAACGCAAAGCCACATCGCCCGCATGATCGCGCAGAACAAACGCACGAACATACCGGCGATGGCGGCGTTGATCGCGGCCATCCTGCTCGGCGGACAGGCAGGGACCGCGGCCATAATGGGAACGCAGGCAGCTCTCGTCGAAAGGCAGTTGCAGTACTCCCGCAGTTTCGAAGAAGAAGCCGACGCCATCGGAATTCAAACTCTGGCCTCGGCGGGATACGACCCGCGCGCGATGCCGGATTTCTTTGGGCGCCTGCAGCAATACAGCCGAAGCCAGGAGTCGAATGCTCCGGAATTCCTGCGAACCCACCCATTGACCTACAGCCGAATTGCAGAATCCGTCGCACGCGCGGATCAGTACCCGCGCATCGAAAATCCGGACGAAACGCAGTTCCAACTGATGAAGGCGAAAATCAGGGCCCTGTACAGTGGATCCGATCCGGCCCGGGTTGCACAGGGATTCGCCGCCAGGTTGAAGGAAAATACCTACGAGAATCTATACGCCGAGCGATACGGATATGCCCTGGCCCTCATGGCCGACGGCCAGTATCAGGCAGCCCGGGAATTGATGAACGAACTTATTTCGCAGGACCCTGAACGATTGAGCTACTCGATAGCCCTTGCCGATGTCGAGACTGCCGACGGCCGACCCGGCAATGCGGCGAAAGCGTATCAAAGAATCAGAGCTAACCATCCCGACAACCTGGTGCTCGATTTGTACTTCATCAACGCGCTGATCGAGAGCGAACAGTACGCGGACGCCAAGAAAATCCTGAAAAGCCATCTGCTCTCCCGGCGGGGAGACCCTCGTTTGCACAAATTATTGGCCCGAGCCGAGGGTGAATCGGGGAATCATCTCGCCGCACACCAGGAGCTGGCGGAGTTCTACTATTTCAATGGAAACTCAGCGGAGGCCTTGCGTCAACTTGGCCTGGCCAAAAAGTACACGGGGGACAGCTTCTACGCGCAATCAAGTGTTTCAGCAAGGATCGAGGAAATCCAGCAGGAACTTCGGATCCGTGGGGAGAAAATTCCCTGATAACGAACAACCCGTCGGCGACGCTGCCTGTTCCAATGGTGATCATATTGCCCGCCGACCCTCATACAGCACCGCGCATCTGCATCGGAGCGATTTCCCCCTTGGCCGTCAAACAGGTAAAATAATGCGTTTGCAGTGCGTGAACATAGTGTTCGCGCGGAAGAAGTTTCACGGTAACGGGAGCATATGGAATGACTAATTCGAAAAAGGCAGAAGCGATAAACAAAAACGAAGAAAACATTACCAACGGTGCCCACACGTTTTCCCTGCGTGACAATGCGACGGGCAATACCTATGAGATTCCCGTACTGGACGGGACGGTGGGTCCAAGCGTGCTCGACATCAGGAACCTGTACAAAGATGTAGGAGTCTTCACCTACGATCCCGGATTTACTTCAACCGCCGCCTGCGCTTCCGGCATCACATACATCGATGGCGACGCGGGGATTCTCCGACATCGCGGTTACTCCATCTCCGATCTTGCGGAAAACAGCGACTACCTCGATGTCTGCTACCTGTTGTTTCACGGGGATCTGCCTTCGCCGGAGGAGAAAGAGGAGTTCGATCGCAGCATTACCAACCATACGCTGCTGCACGAACAACTCAAGCAGTTGTATCAAGGGTTCAGGCGCGATGCCCACCCGATGTCCATCATGGTCGGTGTGGTCGGCGCCCTCTCGGCTTTCTATCACGACAGCACGGACATCTCGGACCCGCACCAGCGGATGATCGCATCGCACCGTCTTGTCGCGAAAATGCCGACGATTGGCGCTTACGCCTACAAGTATTCATTAGGCCAGCCGTTCATCTCTCCCCGCAATAATCTGAGCTACGCCGAAAACCTGTTGAACATGATGTTCGGCTTGCCTACGCAGGAATATACTGTCAGCCCTGTTCTGGCGAAGGCAATGGATAAAATCCTAATCCTGCACGCCGACCACGAGCAGAATGCATCAACCTCCACGGTTCGACTCGCGGGATCTTCCCAAGCCAATCCATTCGCCTGCATCGCCGCCGGCATAGCATCGTTGTGGGGCCCCGCACATGGCGGTGCGAACGAGGCCGTGTTGCGGATGCTTGGTGAGATCGAGGACAAGAAGAACGTTGCAAAATTCGTCAAGCGTGCACAGGATCCGGACGACAGCTACAGACTGATGGGATTCGGCCATCGCGTCTACAAGAACTACGATCCAAGAGCGACGGTCATGCGTGAAACCTGTAACGAAGTCCTGAACGAACTGGGCATCGACGACCCGCTGCTCGAAATCGCCGTAGCGCTCGAAAAAATAGCGCTCGAAGATGACTACTTCGTCAGTCGCAAACTTTACCCGAATGTCGACTTTTACTCCGGCATCATTCTGAAGGCCATGGGATTCCCACCGCACATGTTTACGGTAATTTTTGCGATCGCGCGTACGGTAGGTTGGATCGCCCACTGGAAGGAAATGATGTCCGAGCCTTCAGTAAAGATTGGACGCCCCCGGCAGCTCTATACGGGCGAGGTCGAACGCCCCTTTGCCAGCATTGACGTGCGCGAACACAAACAAAGCAGGGGCTGGTCCTGGTTATGGGGTGGGTCGAGCAGCTAGCCTGCAATATGCGGACTCACTCGCCAAGGGCAGCGTCTTCCTGACTAAGCCGGGGAGAAATTACAGGCCAGTTTATTCAGCCGATTGCAACAGTTCCAGTATCTTAGCCGGGTGATCGGCAGCCTTGGCTACTTTCTTCCAGTGCTTTTTAACTTTTCCGTTGGGATCCACCCAGACCGTGGAACGGATGACACCCACGGTCTTTTTGCCGTACATCATTTTTTCGCCATAGGCGAAATACTTGCTCATGACTTTTCTTTCCGGATCGCTCAGCAGCAAGAAGGGAAGACCAAATTTGTCGATGAACTTTCTGTGTGACGCTTCGTCGTCAGGAGATATACCAATCACAACCGTGCCGGTATTCTGAATATCCTTCCACAGGTCCCGGAATCCGCATGCTTCTTTCGTACACCCCGGTGTATCGTCTTTAGGATAGAAATAGACTATGACGTTCCTTCCCCGAAAGTCCTTCAGTGAAACCGCGTTACCACCGGGATCCTTCAACGTAAACGCCGGCGCGGATTTGCCTTCTTCAAGTGCCATGTACACTCCTCGGTATAAAGTTCTGCTGGAAAGGTTAGGGTTCAGGAATCCGGTATCTGGGCCGGCATACGGACGAACAACTCAAATCCTGTTTCTGAGCAATGCTGAGGACTGAAGGGATGTCAGAAAAGACGTCCTTGTCCCATACTCTCGAAAAACTCGTTTTGCTTCGCAACCCATCCGGTTTGCAGGGATTGCCACTCTCGTTCCGTCATCTTGCCGCACGGAAAATGCTCTTCGAGATCGCCCAGTTCGATGCCCGCCTTGAATGCATAGGCTCCCTCGTCGTACCAGTAGTTGTCGTTGCGCATGCGATTCGCAAACCGGGATGTTGGGGCCGTTATAGTATAGTGCAAGTATTCTACGGGGCCAATTGGACAGCTAGAAGTTTAGGATCGCGCGTTTCTTTACATTTTTAACGGCGCTATTTGAACAAGAAGTTCAACTTTCATTCACAAACTCTTGTGAATATTATGGTTTTAGTATTCCGCATGTTGATGATCATGGAATCACGTAGTAAATATGAGCGCCAACCTGAATGACTTAAACGGCAAGTGCTAAGATTCTCTCTGATGTTTCTCCTGTGTGCCCTGCAAACGGCCGTGTTTGCCGGTGATGTTTCGATACCGCTGCGTCTGGGCACCGGGTATTTTCAGTACCTCGCAGTGAAGAAGATTTTCACCGATCCGAATCAAACTTTCGTAGCGTGGAACGACGGGACGGGATGCAATCATTTAGTCCTTTCCGATCCGGTGATTTCAAGCGATCCGTCGGGGATCCGGATGCGAATGAACGGCGAGGGTCGTGCAGGAACACCCGTCGGAAATCTATGCGTGCCCCTGGTGCCGTGGCAAGGCGAAATCGATGTGATCATGGCACCGTCAGTGGCAGCCAGGGGTAATGGTATCGAATTGATTGTGATCGATTCACAAATCCGCAGTTCCCATGGTAGGGCCGACACGGGGGGAGCAGTATGGAACTGGACCAAGCAATATGTTCATCCCCGCCTGGCGACGATGCGCATCGATCTCTCCAGGCCTTTGATGGACCTACACTCCGCGGCTCGAACGCTTTTCCCTCACAGCAATGCGGGGCCGGTCGACGACATACTCACCTCACTGTTGATATCCGACGTATCCACAGACACCGAAGGTATGTCGTTGCTGCTTAAAATGGCGATCGACGCGGAAAATCAACCGCCGCGGTACAAACAGCCGGTACTGTCTGCGTCAGAAATGGCGAGGGTCGACGAAGTCCTGGTGAGCTGGGATGTGTTCGTTACGCTGGCGGCGAAACAAACCGCCCTGCGTACTTCCGATAAAGCGTTGCGAGATGACTTGTTGGCCGTGCTGCTGAATGCTCGCCATGAAATAGTCCGGGCCCTCGAGACGGTGATCCCGGGTTCTGAGGATCCGGTGCGCGCGCTTTTTCTGGACACCTGGTCCGAGCTGGCGCCCCTGATAAAAAAAATAAGCAGCAGCATCCCGGACGACACGGCGCTTGACTATATCGCCTTCGTCGGGGCGCTGGATGCTTTACGGGCAATCGACGCGGCAGGCCCTGGGCTCAACATGGACATTTCCACAAACGGGCTCAGGGGGCTCGCCCGTCTCATTGCCCCTCCGGGTCAGACGGATCCGCTGCTCTATGATGAGGAGGTTGATCCCGCGCTGCGCGATCTATTCGACTTCGGGCAGCCCGTCGAGCTTCACGGGACACGATTTTCGACCGGCAGCGGTTGGCTCATAAGCAGCGCATGGGCCCAGAATTCGACGGACAGCGACACGCTGATCGATCTCGACAAGTGGATACCCGCTAAAGACAACATTCATGAGTATCTGGTTCGCGTGCGCCAGTTGTTGGACGGCGTGGGGGACAAGGTCCTTCGTGACAGGGAGCTGGATCGGCCCTATAGGGATATTTTTCACCCGCTGCTGCTTGCGTCCGCCTGGCAGGAAACGTGCTGGCGCCAGTTCATAGTCGAGGACGGGAAGCAAAAACCCATCAAGTCCAGTGTCGGCGCGGTCGGCATCATGCAGGTTTCACCAAGAGTCTGGCGAGGCTTCTATCATCCGAAGCCGCTGACCTGGAACATTTCTTACAACGCCACCGCCGGCGCGGAGATTTTGCATCATTATCTGGTGCACTACGCGATCAGAAAAATAGAACACAAGCGATCGAACGATGTGCAGAACCTGGCTCGCGCCACTTACTCGGCGTACCACGGCGGGCCGGGGCACCTGACGAGATACCAGAAAAAAAACACGTCACCCGAGTTGAAACGGATCGACGAGTCATTCTGGAGGAAGTACGAGACCATAAGAGCAGGCAATTCTCTCGCTGTCCAGCAGTGCTATAACTGAACTGCGATTCCGACGGTACAGTGCGCGAAACCGCCGATCTATTGCGTCATTGTAAAGAGCACGGCCGATCTGGTGCAAACTGCGGGCTAGTTGAGAGGATTGTGAGTCGGCTCTACTGAGGATAGCGCCTGAACGCCTGGTACAGCGCAATCACCGCAATCACCACGTAAGCCACCAGCGTCCAGCCTGGGATCGAAAGCCCCATAAACTGCCACGCCACCTCCGCACACTCCCCCGATCCTTTAAATACCATCCCAAAAACCTGACCGATCGGAAAGACGCGAAGCATATAATCCAGCCCCGGGCCGCACTCAGGGACCAGCTCCGGCGGCAGGTTTTGCAGCCACACATGGCGCGCCGCCACAGCGGCGCCCGCAGCCGCAAGGATAGCGCCGGCGATTCCGTATACTTTGTTTCCCCAACCATCGGGATTGTGGAAAAAGGCAACCAGGCTGAGCGCTCCGATCAGCACAAAAGATATCCTCTGGACGATGCAGAGCGGACACGGTTCCAACTCCATCACGTACTGAAAGTAAAGGGCGGTGGCCATGAGAATGGTGCAGCCGATAAATCCAATCAGGTAAATGATCCTGTGATTCATAGTTTGAAAATTCGAGCGATACGCTGTGTCTTGGAGTATAGACAGATTGTAGCTCAAGACTTGGCAGGGGCTTCCACCGTTCACCCGGCCACCGAATATCTCGCCAGCACCCGCTCGATCGCGGCGAGGGCGCCACTCCTACAAATTTTTTAGCCTCGCGCAACTGTGTCGTTACCCGTAATAATCGGAAGGTTCGCCTGCAGCCGATTTTGATCCGGTAAATCGCTGGATCCGGCGTTCCCTGATATACTTTTCGGATTGATTCCCCTGGCAAGACTAATGACCATCGAATTATTTCGAGAAGACAGCTATCTCAAGTCGTGTGACGCCATCGTAACCGCGGTCGACGAAAATGGGATAATTCTGGACAGGACCGTGTTCTACCCGATGGGAGGCGGCCAGCCCGGAGATATTGGCTCCCTGATTTTGGAGAATGGTGATCGAGCCCAGATCATCGATACTCAAAAAGTGGAGGCTGACATTCATCATATTGCGGCGGATGGTGCACCTTTACCCGCCGCTGGGGACAAAGTGCGTGCCGAAATCGACTGGAACCGCCGCCACAGACTGATGCGCATGCACACCTGCATGCATCTGTTGTGCTCCATCATCCCTCTTGGAGTGACCGGGGGTTCGATCCGCGACGGCAGCGCCCGGCTCGATTTCGACGCTCCAGACCCTCTCGACAAGATCGAGGTTACCGAAAAATTGAACGCGCTGATCGAACAGAAGCACGACGTTGAAACCCGCTGGATATCAGACCAGGAACTCGATGCGCAGCCTGAGCTCGTCCGAACCATGTCAGTCGAACCGCCGCGGGGCGGCGGCCGTGTCCGGCTGGTCGATGTCAAAGGGGTCGATCTTCAGCCCTGCGGCGGCACCCATGTCAAAAACATCGGCGAAATCGGCAGGGTGCGAGTGAAGAAAATAGAAAAAAAAGGCAAACACAACCGCCGTATAAACGTTGTATTCGAAGACGAAAATACCCAGGAGCCCGTGCGGATAGCAGACTGATTACTCGGACAGGCAAAGGGCACGCCCAAACCATCCGTACCCGCAGCGGGATGCCTTATGTCGTTGGCACTCCCGGTCACAAGTTCCCCGCCTTTTCGCGCAGTACAAATTTCTGGATCTTGCCCGTCGACGTTTTGGGCAGCTCCCCGAATATTATCGTCCGGGGAACCTTGTAATGAGCCATGTTCCGCCGGCAGTACTCGACGATTTCATCCTGGCTCAAGTGTTCGATTCCCGGTCGCAGCGTCACGAAGGCACAAGGTGTTTCGCCCCACTTCTCGTCGGGCCGGGAAACCACCGCCGCTTCCATGATATCCGGGTGGCGATACAAAACCTCCTCGACTTCCAGGCTGGAAATGTTTTCACCCCCGGAGATGATGATGTCCTTGGAGCGGTCTTTCACCTCCGCATATCCGTCCGGATGCATGACGCCGAGATCGCCCGTATGGAACCAGCCGCCGGCAAGCGCCGCCTGCGTTGCGTCAGAATTTTTCAGATAACCTTTCATCACCGTATTACCGCGCATCATCAGCTCACCGATGGTCTCTCCGTCCGCTGGAACGGGCTCGAGGCTTTCAGGATGGGCCACCATCAGATCGTCGAGGGTTGGGTAGGTCACGCCCTGTCTCGACATTTTCCAGGCGCGCTGATCCGGAGGCAGGTTGTCCCAATCCGGTTGCGGGGTGCACAGCGTAGCCGGGCCATAGCTCTCGGTCAGCCCATACAGGTGCAGGACCCGGAATCCCATTCGCTCCATGGAAGCGATAATCGCGCTGGGCGGAGCCGCCCCGCCCGTGGCCACCTCCACGAGTTGGCTGAAGCTCTTCCTGGATTCCTGCGGAGCATGGACCAGCATGTTCAGTACGATTGGTGCGCCGCACATGTGCGTGACGCGGTGCCGATCTATTAGGTCAAAGATCATCGCCGGGTCTACAGCGCGCAGGCATACATGGGTCCCGCCCACGGCGGTGACGCCCCATGTAAATGTCCAGCCGTTGCAGTGGAACATGGGTAATGTCCACAGGTAAACCGATTTGTCATTGATGCCAAACACCAGGGCATTTCCGAGGGCGTTGAGAAACGCACCGCGGTGGTGATAGACGACCCCCTTCGGATTGCCGGTGGTACCCGAGGTGTAATTCAGTGTGATGCCCTGCCACTCGTCTTTCGGCGCCCGCCATTCGTATGCGGGATCGCCTTCCTCTAAAAATGCTTCGTAGTCCCCGTCGCCGATCAACTCTCCGCCGGCGGCGAGCGGATCATCTATATCAATGACGGTGATGCGCCTCCCCAGATTGTCGATACGACCGGCGAGTACTCGCGGTCGGTCAGCAGCATCTTGGCTTCGCAGTGATTCAATATGAAACCGATAGTGTCCGCATCAAGACGGTAATTGAGTGCATTCAGCACCGCCCCCGACATCGGCACCCCGTAGTGTGCCTCGAGCATCGCCGGCGCATTGGGCGACATGATGGACACCGTGTCACCGCTTCCGATACCATGCGATTCGAGCGCACTGGCCAGCCGCCGGCACCGATCGTAAAGCGCGGAGTAACTGCGAGTCATTTTGCCGTGAATGATCGCGGGTTTGTCCGGATAAACCCGAGCCGATCGAGCCAGGTAGGTCAGCGGCGTAAGCGGTCTGTAGTTGGCGGGATTGGGTTCAAGACCCTGCTCGTAGATGTCGGCGTTACTCACGGTCTGGTCCCCGTAATTTTGGTGTTGGTCGTACTGTAAAATTGTTGTGGGCCAGATGATAACCGAGAATTGTCACCGATGCGTGTTTCGATATAATGCGCGCCGCGTTGGGACAATAATCAGCAAACATCGAGGGTGTTGATATGGTTCTTTCGTTGCTAGACATTGCCGGTGCAGAATCACTGCGGGCTTTTTCTCGGGATGCACCGGTCGCACATGGCCTGCCGGGCTTTGCCTACACCTGTCCGGACTACTGGCATCTCGAAGCTGAAACTCTGTTTGGAAATAACTGGGTGTTCGCCGGCTTCGCGCACGAACTGCCCAAGCCCGGCGACGTCGTGCCACTGACCATAGGTCGAAGGCCGGTATTCCTTGTACGTAACAAGGAGCGCGAAATAAAGGCTTTTCACAATGCCTGCCGTCATCGCTGCATGAAACTCGTCGTCGAGGCCGGCAACGTAGGGCCTCGTCTGCGATGCCCCTATCACTCGTGGGTTTATGGCCTGAACGGCGAGCTTCGATCAACACCCCACCTGGGTGGTCCCGGTCATCACGGCGCACCGGGGTTTGATCCCGCGGATCACGGACTGATCCCCGTAAACTGCATCGTCTGGCACGACTGGATATTCGTCAATCTGGGCCGGGAACCCGGTGATTTCGACGTAGACGCCTCGCTGCTCCAGGATCGGCTATCCGGAGTGGACCTCGACAAGATCACCCCGGTGGCAACCCTCGATTTTGGGGAGGTCCGCGCCAACTGGAAACTGCTCATGGAAAACTTCATCGAGCCGTATCATGTCCAGTTCGTCCATTCGATAACCACGGATCAACCCCTGACCGACCACTCCACGATTATTGACGGCAAGTGCCTGGGCAGCGCTGTGGACATCTCCCGCCCCGTGCGCAAGGAAACAAACACGCTCGCCGTCAATTCCCAATACCTGACCTTGTTTCCCAATTTCATTATAGGTCGCTACTATCCCGACCAGATCGGAGTCCACCTTAACGTGTCCATTGATGTCGATCGCACCGTGCAGAAGCGGGTGATATACATCACCGATGGTAAAGACAGAACCGATGACGAAATCGAACGATTGAAGGAACTGTGGCACAAGGTTCACAAGGAAGACCACGCCATGTGCGAGCGAATGCAGCAGGGTAAGGCATCGCATGTTGCAGAGACCGGCGGCGTGCTGTCACCTCACTGGGAAGACAGCGTCAGGCGCTTTCAGGAACTGGCGCTCGCGGCGGTGCGTTGATTCGGGGCATCCGGCCGTGCCTCACCCCGGCTTGGTACCCCGGAAATAACCTGAACGGAGTTCTCCGCTTTGCAGCACGCGCACCATTGCGCCCCAGTCCTTCAGGAAGTGGTCCCGCGACTGAGCCCCCACCAGATCCGTGATCTGATCGTATAGCGGCTCGTTCATCCGCTCATATTCGCGTTTCGCTTCATCGGCGTACCAGTCCGATGCATCCCGGGTGGCCACCTCTAAAAATCCGCATTCGGCGAGCGCTTTTTCATAGCTGTCCAGGGTGTCCAGATAGAATGTCAGCTCTTCGAGCCGGATCCACTCGTGCATGGCGGGGCTAAGCGGGCCGGGGCCCTTGAGCCAGTCATATGCGGTAAATATACCGCGCGGTTTCAACACGCGAAGCACGTCGTTGAACAACGCCGGTTTGTCTTCTATATGGATAATTACCCCGCTGCTGTAGACGATATCGATGCCGCCGTCATCGATCATGAGCGGCCCGGGTTTGACCAGCCTGAACTCCACACGGTCATCGAGACCGGCCTCGGACGCGTACTTTCTGGCGCGATCGATCAGCGGTGCCTCAACTTCCAAACCAATAACGCGGGCGCCGTACTGTCCCGCCAGAACCAAAGCGCCTCCTCCGGTGCCCGAGCCTATTTCGAGCACCGTCCGGTCGGTGAGATCGATCCCTTCTACGATGCGGTGAACATTGCCTTCCCCACCGGGTGCCATAAATCCGCGCCCCCACACCAGTTCCAGCATGGCCGTTACATTTTCATTGTATTCATTTACGTGAATATCGGTCATGACCTGATCCCGTCTATTGGCCCTGTTGCCGCCTGGTACTGCCCATATTATCCACACGCTTCTTGTACGCGACAAAACGGGGTTGAATAAGGAATAATACAACAATGTCTGACAAGCTGTTCTGGTTCCTGGTCGCCGTGCTGGCCCTGTTCAAGTTATCGCTGGTAGGCTGGTGGCCATTTTTATCCTTGACCCATTTGCAGCACGACACCCTGGTTTTCATCAATCAGGCCATCTACCTGCTGGAAGGAGAGTGGCTCGGCCCCTACTCCGAGTACACCCTGATGAAGGGCCCAGCCACGGCGATGTGGATCGCCCTGATGAATGTTCTCGGGATTCCGTTGCTGATGTCCCATCATCTATTGTATCTGGGAGCAAGCATACTGGTCGTGCTGGCGTTTCGCAGGTTGACCTTGAGCAACGGGTACCTTTTGTTCGTATTCGCGCTAGTGCATTTCAGCCCGTCGACGTTCAACTATGGGGCAATTGCTTCCGCGTTTCGCGGGATGCTCCACCAGCCGCTTGTGCTGGGCCTGGTAGCGCTGTCGATCATCCTGTTCATGGATTTCATCGAATTCCGGCGCGTCAATGCGCGGCTCAGCGTCCTGCTGGGGGGAATGCTGTTGCTGTTTTTCAACAACCGTGAAGAGGGTTTATGGATCGTGCCGTGGTTCGTCTGGCTGATTGCCATCATGGCTGTTCACGCTTGGCTGGAACGTGGGTCCAAAGGTGGCAGCCAAAGGGGGAAAATTGCCATGCTCACTCTGATACCGCTTGCCATCTGGGGCATGGGCACGCTGGCTATTGCATGGAAAAACCACGATGAATATGGTGTGTTTGCGGTGGTCGAACTCAAGACGCCCCAGTTCAAACGCGCCTTTGGTAATCTGATCGGCATCAAAGCGGAGCAATGGCATCCCCGCTACGCCGCCCAACCGGACGTCCTGGACAAATTGTATTCGCTGCCCAGCGGCGGTGAACTCGATCTGGATCACGGGCAGCGGGAAAACAGGAGGCCGATTCATTCCCTCATGCTGCCCTGGAAGTTCAGGTCCGCTGTGGCCGACGCAGGATACTACGAGGCGGGCGGACAGGCTGTATTGAATTATTACGATCGTCTCGGCCAGGAGATTGAAAGTGCTTGCGAAAAAGGCAGATTCGAATGCGACGATCCCCTCTTTGAACTCCTGCCGCCCTGGCACCCCGGCTACATGGAACGATTCCCCAATGCGTTTTGGCGCGTGCTGGAGAGGGCACTCACTATTGAGTCCTACCAGACCATCCATGATTTTCATTCTACCGGCACGCCGCGAGACCGGTTGTTCGTATCGAAGCTGGTAAATGCGCCGTTGCGCGCGACGGAGCAGGAGGGAGACCGCACCTCGCCCGATTTCTATTACCGAATGAAAAAAAACAAGACGAAATACAGCGTCAAAATCCACAAACTGTACGCGAAGTTTACACTGCCCCTGTTCTGGACAGCCGTCGTGGGTCTGATCCTGGCGCTTTACGCCGTGCTGAGACGGGGCAAGCTGAACAACCTGGACGCGCTATATTTGGGTATCGCCGGAACGGTCCTGGTGCAACTCGTGATGTTTGCAATTTTGAGGGTGACCGGGTATTCGTCTTCCATCAGGCTGTATTTTCTGTTTTATCCCGTCTTGTATACGTTTATTGCGCTGGGTCTGCTGTCCATCACTCGAAATTTGCGCGATTTCGCCCGGGTGGCCAAAGGCTGATCCGGAATCAAAATTTTTCGCGGCGAGGGCGCCGCTCCTACGTGTAGGAAGCATGCTTCGCGGCGAGGGCACCGCTCCTACGTGTAGGAGGCGCGCCTCGCGCCGATTCATTGCCTAATGTTTGTTGTATTTTTCTGCCCATTCGCCTGCGAGCTGTTGCGCCGAAGAGACCTGCGGGCCGCTCATCAGCTTGCCGATCTTGTCTCGATTCCGGCGGCCTATCTCATCCCCCTGAGAAGCGGCGAGGGAAGCCCAGACGTACGCAAGAAAATTATCCTGGCGTACATGCCGGCCAAAATAATACATCCGAGCCAGCCGTAGCTGTGCCGGTGCGAATCCTTGTCTTGCCGCTTGCTGATACCAATCGAAAGCTTTTTCGTAGTCCTGCTCGACGCCCTTGCCTTCCTCGTACATGACGCCGAGAGCCAGTCTGGCCTCGGGGCTGCCCCGTTCTGCCAGCCAGTTGAACTTGTTTCGAGCCTCTGTGAACTTGCCATCCGCATACGCGGTATCGGCATCTCGAAGAAACAGTTGAACCGACAAATCGTCGATTTTTTCTGCTATTTCTCCGGCCGCCTCGTTCGGCCCTAACGCGACAGCGGTAGGGGCCGCGCAGGTCGCCAGGATGGCAAACATCAAGGATTTCATCACAAGAACATCAATATATTGAGATGTGGGTGTGTTGTTCCGCGCGTTGGCGCGCGACCCGTGCTTTGAGTCATACTATATCGATCTGTAAAACCGAAAATCCAAACCATGTCCGATATGAAAAACAAATACAGATTCGCTCACACCATGATCCGCGTTACCGATCTCCAACAATCGCTTGATTTTTATACCAGACTGCTCGGCATGCGTATATTGCGCCAGAAAGAGTATCCTGATGGCAAGTTCACTAACACCTTCATTGGATACGGCGCCGAAGATTCCGACACCGTCATCGAGTTGACCTACAACTGGGATCAACGGGAACCGTACGACAAAGGCAACGGCTGGGGGCACATCGCCCTCGAGGTCCCCGATGTGTATGCGACGTGCAGCGCTCTGGAATCCGAAGGTGTATCCGTCCCCCGGCCGGCCGGGCCGATGAAACACGGCACCCGGGTGATCGCATTCATCGAGGATCCCGACGGCTACAAGATCGAGTTGCTGGAACCATTAGCGTAAGAAAACCTTGCGCAGCTTCGTCAACGCGGTGATCCTGGTGTTCGATGCCCGTTATCGACGCCCCAATATCGTGTCGGTATACCAGCAGGCAAATTCAGCCACGCTCGGTTCGAGACAGCAAAATCGCCCCTGCCGCGCCAGCGGTGAGCATAATCCCTGATGCTGATTGACCAGGGCCGGGATGTCCTCGTCCAGTGCAATATCCATCCGCTCATAGTACGCCCGGGCCTGCTTGTCGAAACCATCGCATGCCGCAGTACCCGGGGGAAAGCAGACCGTCATCCCCACCCGCGTCCGGTCAGGGGCAAGTGGAATGGCTTCGTAGACCCAGATCGATTCCCTTCCCGCGGCGAACGACATATTTGGAAATATCCATGTATAACGGGTCCCTTTGGCGGCATTATCCGGCAACCCGGGAATCCGGGGCAGAGTGTGCCCCTGGCTGTTTGCGAGCAGCGCGCCGGTACCCTCGGTGGACCCAAACTGGGTAACGTAGTTTCCAGCGACGGGATCGGGATCCCGGGGCACATTGTACAGACCGTTCAATGTTTCGGCATGGACATAGGGCAGGTGATAGTACTCGTTGAAAATCTCCAGGAAGAGTTTCCAATTGCACGAAACATCCAGTTCACGTCGGCGCGTGCTGGCCAGTTCCGACAACGCCCATGGGTCGTGCAGGTCCCTGAAATCTCCGAGCCATTTCCCGAGAGCCGGCGTATCCGCATCCAGGCAAACGAAAGCGAATCCTTCACTCGTGCCTACCCTGACGGGTACCAGAGCATGGTCGGCAAGATCGAAATCGGCGGTCCGATCCATCTTGGGAGCCACTATCAGCCTGCCGTCGAGGCTGTACGTCCAGCGATGGAACGGGCAACGGATAACCCTGCAATTGCCCTCTCCCTCAAGGAGCTTCGCCCCTCTGTGACGGCAGCTGTTCGCAAACGCCCTGAGTTCACCGGAATCATTGCGCAATACGACAACGGGCACGCCCGCGACCTCCAGCTCCGCATAGTCTCCCGGCAGCCGCCACCGGTCGGCACGGCCGATCCCGACCCACAACTTACGAAAGATCTCTTGCCGCTCGAATTCATACAATGCCTTGTCGGAATACGAAAGCGGCGGCAGAGTCGCGCTCGTCTCTATCGGTCTTCCAACCAGATCGAACTGGTCCCGCAAGTTTTGCGATATCGATTCCGGCATGTTTGAATCGGGGGTCACGAAAGTGGCATTTTGTTCGATTATAATTGCAACGGCCGCAATATACTGACTAACGGTCAGTCGAAACAGTCGGAGAATAACATGGCACTTGCGAATCCGAACGTCACTCTGGACGACAAGTACGCTTTGGACGCCGGTCGCATCTACCTCACCGGGGTACAAGCGCTGGTCCGATTGACGCTTTTGCAGCGTCAATCGGATGTTGCCCACGGACTCAATACGGCCGGTTTTGTTTCAGGATATCGCGGCTCTCCTCTGGGCGGCGTCGACCAGCAGTTCTGGAAAGCGCGCCGCTTCGTGGAAGAAAATCATATCCGCTTCCAGCCGGGTGTAAACGAGGACCTGGCTGCAACCGCCGTCTGGGGAAGCCAGCAATCCAACTTGTTTCCGGGCGCGCGCTACGACGGCGTGTTTGGTATGTGGTACGGTAAAGGCCCCGGTGTCGACCGCAGCGGAGACGTTTTCAAGCACGCCAACGCGGAAGGCACCAGCAAGTACGGCGGGGTGCTGGCGGTGGCGGGTGACGATCACGCCTGTAAATCCTCGACGTTGCCGCACCAGAGTGAGTACGCGTTCATGGACGCCATGATACCGGTGCTCAATCCTTCCAACGTCCAGGAGATCCTGGATTTCGGCATCATCGGCTGGGCGTTGTCCCGGTATTGCGGTTGCTGGGTGGGAATGAAGACCATTTCAGAGACAGCAGACTCTTCGGCCTCCGTCCATGTCGGCCCCGAACGTGTTCATCTACATACCCCTCAGGATTTCACCCTTCCGGAGGGTGGCCTCAATATTCGACTGGGCGTCGGCCCCATGGAAAAAGAGCAAATGCTGCACCGCCATCGACTGTATGCTGCGATGGCTTTCGCGCGCGCCAACGGCCTCAACAAGGTCGTGCTGGACAGCCCCGACCCCCGCATGGGGATAATTACTACCGGAAAGTCCTACCTCGACGTAAGGCAGGCACTAGCGGACCTGGGGATCGACGCGGACCAGGCGGCGGGTATCGGGTTGCGCGTTCTCAAGGTGGGTATGACCTGGCCGTTGGACAGTGAAATGGTTCGCACCTTCGCACAGGGGCTCGACGAGGTGCTGGTAGTCGAGGAAAAACGCGCGGTAATGGAGAATCAGTTGAAGGAACAGCTGTACAACTGGGAGGCAAGGTACCGACCAAGAGTCATTGGAAAGTTCGATGAGAGTGGAGAGTGGATACTGCCGTCCACCGCCGAACTGTCGCCAGCCCGTATTGCCCGCGTCATTGCTGGCCGCCTAGGCCGCTTCCATGAAAACGCGGATATGGCCCAGCGGCTTGCTTTCCTGGATGAGAAGGAACGCTCATTGGCCAAGCCTCGGAACATCATCCAGCGCACGCCCTATTTCTGCTCCGGCTGTCCGCACAATACGTCGACACGTATTCCCGAGGGCAGTGAAGCCGGCGCGGGTATAGGCTGCCACTACATGGTGACCTGGATGAACCGGAACACGCATACGTTCACCCATATGGGCGGTGAAGGCGCGAACTGGATCGGCCGCGCTCCGTTTACACAACAGACACACCTGTTCCAGAATCTTGGCGACGGCACCTATTTTCATTCCGGACACCTGGCCATACGCGCGGCCGTCGCCGCGGGGGTCAATATTACCTACAAAATCCTCTACAACGATGCCGTTGCCATGACCGGCGGTCAACCGGTAGACGGTGCGCTCAGCGTGGAGGGAATCACCCATCAACTACGCGGCGAGGGGGTCCAGCGCATTGCCCTGGTCAGCGATTATCCGGATAAGTACGGCAACCGAAGCGTATTTGCCGACGGTGTCACCATACATCACCGCGATAAGCTCGATCATTTACAGCGCGAACTTCGCGAGGTCGAGGGAGTATCGGCGCTCATCTATGACCAGACCTGCGCGGCGGAAAAACGGCGTCGCAGAAAACGGGGCCTGATGGATGATCCGCCAAAACGTGTGTTCATCAACGAACTGGTCTGCGAGGGTTGTGGAGACTGCAGCGTCCAATCCAACTGCTTATCCGTGGTTCCGGTAGAAACCGAATTCGGGCGCAAGCGGATGATCGATCAATCTTCTTGCAACAAGGACTACTCCTGTCTCAAGGGATTCTGTCCGAGTTTCGTGACCGTGCACGGTGGCCAACCTCGTAAACCGGCGCCGAAGGAAACATCGTCACTGCCCGAGCTGCCAATGCCAAACATAGCGGACGGAAGCGAGCCATGGAACATCCTGATAACGGGTGTGGGGGGCACCGGAGTTGTCACCATCGGGGCGATACTGGGAATGGCCGCACACCTCGATGGCAAAGGCTGTTCGGTGCTCGACATGACGGGACTGGCCCAGAAGTACGGCGCCGTGACGAGCCATCTTCGCATCGCCAATCAGCCGGAAGACCTCGAATCCGTCCGCATTGCCGCCGGGGGGGCGAACCTGCTGCTGGGTTGCGACCTGGTGGTTGCAGCCGGAATCGACACACTAGGCAAACTCGATCCTGCCCGCAGCTATGCAGTCGTCAACCAGCACCAGTCGGCGACCGCGGAGGCTGTTCGCGATCCTGACGCCGTGTTTCCGGCTCAGCAGATGCGGCAGCTGATCTCCGATGCGGTTTCTAGCGCCAATGTTCGATTTATCGATGCGACACGGCTTGCCAGGACCCTGATGGGAGACGCGATTGCCAGCAATCTGTTTATCGTGGGATATGCCTGGCAACTGGGCAAGATCCCCGTAAGCCTGCAAGCAATCGAGCGCGCCATCGAACTCAACAAGGTTGCGGTGGATTTCAACAAAACGGCATTGGCGTGGGGTCGCGTGGCGGCGCACGATCCGAAGTATATAGAGGACCAGCGGAACACGAAGGACCTCAATGATGCACCGGCCAAAGATATCGAATCGATTTTAGAACGGCGGGCAGATTTCCTGTGCGGATACCAAAGCCGCAAATACGCCGCTCGATACCGACGAATGATCGAAAAGGTAATCGCAACGGAAAACGAGGCGACCCCGGGACGCCGGGGGTTCAGCAAGGCGGTTGCCCGTTCATATTTCAAACTGCTTGCCTACAAGGACGAGTATGAGGTTGCGCGCCTGTTTACCGAGCCGCGTTTCATGGAAAGCATCGAGGCGCAGTTCGAAGGCGACTTCGAACTCGAGCTCAATCTGGCGCCCACCTGGCTGGGGAAACCCGATAAGAATACCGGACTCGTCACTAAAAGAAAATTCGGACCGTGGATCCTGAAGCTGTTCAGGGTGTTGAAAATGTTTAAACGGCTGCGCGGCACTTATATCGACCCGTTCGGATACGCGGGCGACCGTATACTCGAGCGCCGCCTGATACGTGAATACGAGAAAATGCTCGATCAACTGCTCGCCGGACTCGATCAGGACAACTATCAGACCGCCACCGCGATTGCCGAACTTCCAATGCAGATCAGAGGTTATGGACACGTAAAACTGGCCAGCGCGGAGAAAGCCCGCACCCTGCAGGACCAGCTCTGGGAATCATTCAATGACTCTGAACGACATCAGACCGCAGCGTAAGGCAGCAGTGCCCTGAAAACCACGCCCCAACAGGCCAGTCAACCCATGATTTCCGTCGACATACTGGAACAACTGCGGCAGAGCCGGTTACTGAAATCGGCGCCGAAATCCGTTGTGAGCAAAGTCGCCGAAATCGTTGCAACGACCTCGATCAATGCCGGCCAGACGCTGTTCGAAAAGGGAGAACGCGGCACCGCCATGTACATCATTACCAAGGGCCGCGTGCGAGTGCACGACACCGATCTGATATTGTGCCATCTGGGCAGCAATGATGTATTCGGTGAAATGGCGGCTTTGGCTGAACATGAGGTGCGGAGCGCATCTATCACGGCGGTTGAAGATACTACTCTGCTGCGGCTGGAACGGGATGCCTTGTTCGACCTGATTTCGAGGGAACCCGAGGTCGCCAAAGCGTTGATTCATACGCTTTGCGAGAGGGAAAAAAACATCATCAACGATGTTACTCGACGCGCTTACAAAGTACGGACGCTGGAACGTGAGCTCGAGATCGGGCGAATAATTCAGGCCGGCTTTCTTCCAGAAACCCTGCCGCAGGTGCCGGGATGGGACATTGCCGCACGTCTATTGGCCGCGCGGGAGGTCGCGGGAGACTTCTATGATGCTTTCGAAATCCCGGATCATGGATTAATCGCCCTGTTCGTGGGCGACGTATGCGGAAAAGGCGTTGGTGCGGCGTTATTCATGACCCTGTTCCGCAGTTTGATAAGGGCAACGTTGATCTCCGGGGATTTAGTGCGCTGGGCAAAGTCAGACGATCGAAATCCGGACGATCTGCTCAAAAATTCACCTCTGAAAAGTCATCAATTGTTGAGTAATGCGGTCTCGCTGACCAACACCTATATTGCCCGTAACCACAGCAGGGACAGTATGTTTGCGTCGCTGTTCCTGGCGCTGCTGGACCCGGATACGGGTGCGCTGCTCTATATCAATTGCGGACACGAGGCACCGGCTATTTTCAATAAATCTGGAATCAGGCAGCGGCTGGAACCAACCGGGCCCGTGGTAGGGATGTTTCCAGACGCGACCTACGGCATCGAGACGGCGAAGCTGCACCCCGCAGATTCACTGATAGTGTTCACCGACGGTGTAACCGAGGCAGCCAACTGCGACTCCGAGCAATTTAGCGAGCGCCGTTTGTTGACCCTGCTGACACAGGTAGACGAACCGGCAGGCGGCCTTGTTTCAGAGGTCATGGTACGTTTGACCGAGTTCACCCGTGGCGCCGCCCAGTTCGACGATATTACCCTATTGGTGGTGAGGAATACCCATAATGGCGTACAAGACAAAGAAGGATGGGGTCTATAGAATTATCGGTCTCACAATCATTTGTCTGGAATGCTTTCTGGAGGACTCATGAGTTCCACGCTAGAAATTGCGGTTACCGAGGAAAAAGGTGTCAGCGTATTGCGTCTCAAAGGCCCGGTGGACGCCAATACCCAGAAGGACCTGGAAGAAAAAGCCGATGAATTGATCCGAGGTGGCGCTAAAAACATGGTGCTCGATTTGAAAGAAGTTTCCTATATGGGAAGCGCCGGCTTACGCGCCCTGCACATCATTGCCGGTTTGTTCGGCGGTGACGACCAGTCCGCAAGGTTTGCTCACGTCAAATTACTGAACCCGTCGGACGAAGTGCGTAGAGTATTGAAGACCCTGGGTTTCGACAACTACATCGACGTGTTCGATGACCTCGACGAAGCTATCGGCGCATTCTAACCCCTGAACACCGGATACCCCATGGGCGGGAAACATACGCTCGTGACCGATGTGGCGCTCGACAAACTGGCAGAGGTGCGCCGGTTTGTGGAAAGTTCGGCCCGGTCTCTCGGGGTGAACGAAACCGCAGTTTCCGACCTGGTTCTGGCGGTGGATGAGGCAGTCACCAACATCATCGTCCACGGCTACAAACACCAGCCCGGCTCGGTGGAAGTCGGCATCGATGCCGA
>CAMYOI010000052.1 GCA_947259955.1 uncultured Gammaproteobacteria bacterium | reverse complement strand
TGCGCGACGTCCCGGTTGCGCCGGAGCCGCGCCCACAATGAAGGGCGCACCCATTTGGGAACCTGGCACGACAGATCCGGCAGGACATCCATCAACGGCTGAACGAGCTTGTGCCGTCCGCAGATGTCGACCAGTAGTTTCCAGTTCAGCGCATTGCGCTCTTGATCCCCTATCCCCTCGAAAATATCCTCCTGCAACTTCGCCATGGCTATTGCCATGCGAAGCTCCGGGTGCAGGTTATTCGGGAGATAAGGATAAGGGGACACAATACATATTTCGAATACAAGGCCTGTTGAATGGTAACACCATGCGCAGGACTCGTATTGAGGGACGCATATGAATTCAGTATTGTGTCCCCTTATCCTGCAGGTTGCTATTGTGTATTCAAAAGACGAAACCCTTGCCGAAATCGGGAAAATTCAATCCTGGCGGCACCGTATAGACGTCGGTCACGGCATCGTCACCCCCGGTCGTAACGACACCGAACGTGACGTGGCATACTTGTCGCTGCCCGAAGACATGACCGGAAAAAGGGTTTTGGACATCGGCTGCTCAGACGGTTACTTTTCTTTTCTCTGCGAGGAACGCGGAGCGGAAGTGGTCAGTGTGGACCACGTGCCCGGCCTGCCGGGGAAACCCGGCCAGCACGGTTTCAGGATTGCCGCGAAGCTTCGGGGCAGTCAGGCCCGATTTCACTGGCTGTCGGTCTATGATATGAACAAGATCGACGGGGAGTTCGACATCATTCTCTTTCTGAACGTGCTGTATCATCTGAAGCACCCGCTACTTGCACTCGAAAATGTCTACGGGAAGCTTGTGGAAGGAGGTGAGATGTACCTGAAGACGTTTTTTTACCAGGATTTTCGCTACGGCAAATACGGCTTCGATATTTTCAGTAAATCTCTGTGCCGTTTCTACGAGAAAAACGAATTGAACAACGATTATTCGAACTGGTGGGCGCCGAACAAACGATGCTTGGAGGGCATGATACGCTGCACCGGCTTCAGGGATGTGAGGTTTCTGGCCAGATACAGTGATCGTTTATATTACAAGACACGTAAATCAAAATGAGTAGAAAACCGCGCTCATCGATGTGAGTATCATCGAACCTGTATAAAATCGGCGCGAGGCGCGCATCCCACAGTACAAACGCCGCCTCGCCGGGATCAATCGGGCGCTCCGGGTACATAACAGGATTGGCCAACATCCTCCAGATAACGAAGACGCTTCCTGGCTAGCTTGATTTCCGAGTGCTGAAGCTGCGCCGTGATTACACATTCTCCATCTCCCGCACGGACGAGGTCAGCCCCATGGGGTGATACGATTACGCTGCCCCCCAGATAGCGGTTGCCATTTTCCAGGCCTGCATAGTTTGCATAGGCAACGAAAATATTGTTTTCAAACGCGCGCGTGGGGATCAACCGGTTGGCAACAATGGCCCAGTGTTCCGTTAATGCGGTTGGCGCCACCACCAGATCGCAGCCGCGATGGGCGTGATATCGAACGGCCTCCGGAAACTCCACTTCATAGCAGATCAGCAAACCGATGTTCCAGCCGCGGAGCTGGAAAACCGTGGGCTGCCGCCCGGCCGAGAAGTGTTTTTCCTCGTATTCATGGGGCAGCAGGTTTTTTCGATGATTCGCCGTGACGCTGCCATCGGGGGCCGCGACAAGCACCGAATTGAATACCCTATCGGCGGCTCTTTCGGGATATCCGTACACGATAGCGCACTCCCATCGCCGCGCCAGTTCGCAAACCTGTCCTGCAAACGGGCCATCGGCAGCCTGGGCCCGGTGCATAATTCTTTCATCCGCAAAATATCCGGACAGGTATAACTCAGGGCATAGCAGAAGGTCGCATTGCCGGACCGCCGGGTCCTCGAACACTTTCTGTAAACGCCGCAGTCTGGCAGCGGGCTCGGACTCCCCGGCGTCGGATTGAAAAATGCCAAGGGTCAGGACAGGTTCCGCACTCATCAGGGGTCTCAGACGAACGCCAGTTCCCTGGGATAGTCGGTCAGAAACTCAAAACCGTCGCCGGTCACGACAATGGAATCACCGATGCGACCCCCAGTTTGTTTCGGCACGGTGACGCCGCCGTCGACGGCAAAGGTCATACCGGACTGCAGAATGGTTTGGTCCCCTTGCTTGAGTTCCGGTGTCTCCAGATAGGCAACGCCGATGGATCGTCCGGTGCGATACCCGGGTTCGAAGCCCCGCTCCCGGTACACCGCGTTAGCCGCCTCGGCCACCTCGGTTGCCTTGACCCCGGCGCGTATATTGGACAGTGCAGCCTGCTGCGCGTCGATCGCGGTTTGTTGCGCCCGCCGGGCCTCATCAGTGGCCTCGCCGACAAAGAACATGCGGTCGAACCCGAGCCGGTAGTGCTTGAACTCCAACAGGTTGCAGAAGCAGAAATACACCGGGTCCTTGTGTTCCAGGGGCCTGGTGCTCGCGCGCCGGTGCACCATTGCGGTATCGTGGCCGCTTTGCATGATCTGCAGGTTATGAATGACTGGAGAAACGTAGGCTTCCCACCCCTTTCCCGTCAGAAATCCGGCGGCGGCCCGGGTCCCGGCGTTAAGCACCGCCAGGGCTACCTCGTACTCCCTGACGCCGGGCCCAAGGCTGTCTCGTGCGGCATCCATCATGGTGGATCCGATCCTGCCCGTCTGTTTCATGACCTCGATTTCCTCCGCGGATTTGATCGTTCGCTGCGCTCCAATTACGGAGGATATATCCTCCAGGGCGGCGCCCGGCCAGGTTTCATCGAGGAAATCGCGGACCAATCCGGGCAGAACCGGTTTCTCCACGTAAATTCTAGCAGCGGTATTGCCAACGGCGCGCCGAAGGAAGTGCCCCCAGTGTTCCGTACCCTCATCCGACCAGGGCAGAATCTGCTCGATCCAAGTCATATTGGATACCATCTCGGATTCCATCTGCGGCGTGATGACGACGGGATCCGCGGATCGCTGCAGCAGCAGAAAAGTCGGGCGCCCGAACTCCACGCCGAGATACCCCCAGAATCCCCCAAAGTACGCGATGGAACTTTCATCGGTGAGAAGCACGGTGTCGATGTTCCGCGCCTCCATGTTCGCGAGAAACTGATGTGTTCTTCGTTTTGCGTGTTCGAGCATTTCAGTCTCAATGCAGAATGTATCGCTGGGCCAGGGTATCCGTTGCCGGAGGTTAAGTAGATTAGGTGATGCAGAAGGCGTATTCAAGTGTGCGAGAATAACGGCGGAATACCTCGGGAACCGGACATCTGATCCGACGCAGAACGGAGAACTAATTTGTCAAAAGCCAGCACCAAATACGATAAAAACTAATCACGGATCACCGAGCGGGCGTATCGTACTCCGGAGATAGTAGCCCAGCGTCTGGCGACGTTGAAGGTGCTGGCACTGCGCAGCGGTGAGCACGTACTCGACGTGGGAATTGGCCCCGGACTGCTGGCACATGATATGGCACAAATCGTAGGAGAGGGTGGGCGTATCGTCGGCGTCGACAGCGCTGAAGCAATGGTCGAGCTGGCACGAAAGCGCTGCAAGCCCTTGCGCCAGGTCGAGATTTCCAGCGGAGACGCACAGAGCCTGGTGTTTGCGGATGCAAGTTTCGACGCCGTGGTCTGCACCCAGGTGCTTTTGTACGTGCCTGATGTGCAGACTGCCTTGAATGAAATGTTTCGCGTACTCAAACCGGGCGGCCGCCTGGTGATCATCGAAACCGATTGGCGGGGGCTGGTTGTCAATTCGGCTTTCCCCGCATTGACAGAAAAACTGATCGAAAGCTGGGACGCTGCCGTTTCCAGCCCGGGGCTGCCGCCGGTACTCAAGCCTTTGATCCATCGGGCCGGATTCCATGGCACCACGGTCGAGGCCTTTCCCGTTTTGCTGACCGATTTCGTGCCGCACAACTACGCCTACACCATGAGTTATTCGCTGGCGGAATACGCGGCCAAACAGGACATGGTCACCAATAGAGAGGCGAAGGCCTGGCTCGACGATCTGCATCAAAAGCAAAACGATGGCGCATTCTTTTTTTGCATCAACCGCTTTATATTCAAGACCCTGAAGTAAAAGAACAATTGTTCCTTATGACCCTAACCGCAGTTACCGGACAAGAACTCATTAGCATATCCGTGATTAAATAGAGTCGCCAAACACCCAAAATCACCTGCAAGGGGGCGCATGGGCCAATTGACCACGCATGTTCTCGACACTTCCCGGGGAAAACCGGGTGCGGGAATCCGCATCGATTTGTATCGGGACGGCGCAGAGAGGGCGCATGTCAAGACCGTCTACACCAACAAGGATGGGCGGACCGACGATCCCCTGCTGGAAGGTGATGAATTTGAAGCGGGGACATGGGAACTGACGTTTACGGTGGACGAATACTTCGCACGCTCCGGCGACGCCGCCGACACACCGCCTTTTCTGGATCGGGTCACCCTGCGCTTCACCACGGCGAAGAATGTCGATTATCACGTACCGCTTCTGGTGTCACCGTGGAGTTATTCAACCTACCGCGGCAGTTGATGGCGTGGATCTGAACGATAAACAGGATGTCCGGCGAAACCGAATCCGTTTCGTGCTGGATGGCGAGATCGTTTCTGCCGAGATTACCGACCCGACCCGAACCATTCTGCAGTACCTGAGGGAAGACCTGCGCCGCACCGGCACCAAGGAGGGCTGCGCGGAAGGAGACTGTGGGGCGTGTACCGTGGTCATTGGTGAACCCGGTCACAATGGCGGGCTGCAACTCCGTGCCGTAAATTCCTGCATCCAGTTTCTTCCCACTCTGAACGGCAAACTCCTGCTGACGGTGGAGAGCCTGAGCGAACCTGGCGGGCCGCTGCACCCGGTGCAACAGGCCATGGTCGACTACCACGCATCGCAGTGCGGGTTCTGCACCCCGGGTTTCGTCATGTCGCTGTTCGCTTTGTACAAAACGCGCCGTCAACCGGACCGCCGGGAAATCGACAATTCGCTGGCCGGGAACCTGTGCCGCTGCACCGGCTACCGGCCGATCATCGAAGCGGCGCGGAGCATGTACGACTATGAGGGGGACGGCGAGAGCTCGTGGATCCGACGTGTGCACCGGGTTGGAGGCAACGGCGCGCCGCCGGACGAGATTCGGCTCGTCAACTTGGTCAAATCCATTCAACCGAAATTTTCGCTCTCGATCGAGGCCGGCGGCAAGCGATTTTTTGCCCCCGTGTCCATGACCGAACTGTGTGCACTTATCTCGCAGCACCCCGGTGCATTGCTGCTTGCAGGCGGCACCGACATCGGTCTGTGGGTAACGAAGCGGCTGCGTGAACTGGACACCGTTATCTACCTGGGATGCGTCCCGGATCTCAGCACGATCGACGCCGGCACGGACTACCTCGAAATCGGCGCCACGGTTACGCTAACCGATGCCATGAAGGCGATCTGCGAGATATACCCGGACCTCGAGGAGTTGTTCATCCGATTTGCCTCGCCTCCGATACGCAATGCGGGCACGCTGGGCGGAAATGTCGCCAACGGCTCGCCGATAGGCGATTCGATGCCGGCGCTAATCGTGCTGGGTACGCGTATCGTTCTGCGCCGCGGTGACGTGACCCGGGAACTGCCGCTGGATCGGTTCTATATCGACTATCATAAGAATGATCTGCATCCCGGTGAGTTTCTGCAGAGCATCCGGGTACCCGTCGCGGTTCCGGGGCGGTTGCTGAGAAGCTACAAGATCTCCAAACGATTCGATCAGGATATATCTGCCGTCTGCGGCGCATACAGTCTGCAACTCGACGGAGACATCGTAAACGATATCAGGGTAGCTTACGGCGGTATGGCGGCCACACCCAGGCGTGCCCACATTTGTGAACGGACATTGCGGGACAGAGAGTGGACCGAGGATACGGTGCGCTCGGCGATGAAGGCGCTCGACGATGATTTCGCGCCGATTACCGATATGCGCGCCAGTAGCGGTTACCGAAGTACGATTGCAAGGAATCTGCTGTACCGATTCTTTCTGGAAACATCCGGCTCTCGAAACGCAAACACGCAGGTCTATGACTATGGAAGCTGACAGCCGCATGTCCCCGGCAGTAAGGGGCGGTGTCGGTGCCGAACAGCCCCATGACAGCGCCCATCTGCACGTCAGCGGAGGGGCGCACTATACCGACGATGTTCCGGAGCCTCGCGACATGCTTCATGTCGCCATCGGAATGAGCACCGAGGCGCACGCCCGTGTTACGGGGCTGGATCTGGAAGCGGTGAAATCCGCACGCGGTGTGGCGTTGGTGCTGACTGCCGAAGACGTTCCCGGTGAGAACAATGTCGGGCCGGTTCTCAAGGACGATCCCATATTCGCGCCTGGTGTGGTCGAATTTGTCGGGCAATCTCTATTCGCCGTCGCCGCCGAGACCGTCATGCAGGCAAGACGGGCGGCCAGGCTCGCCGAGATCGAGTATGCACCGCTGGACCCGGTGCTGAGCATCGACGACGCCGTTGAAGAAGGATCTTTCGTGCTACCCTCGCAACGCATCACACGCGGCGACAGCAAACAGGCTATCCAGAACGCCAGGCACCGTCTTCAGGGACGGGTGACCCTCGGCGGGCAGGATCAGTTCTATCTCGAAGGCCACGTTGCGATGGCGATACCGAAGGAAGACGGCGACATGCTCGTTTACAGTTCCACGCAGCACCCCGGTGAGGTGCAGAATCTGGTGGCGCATGCCCTGGGGAAGGCGGCCAAGGACGTGGTCGTTGAGTGCCGTCGCATGGGCGGTGCATTCGGCGGAAAGGAAAGTCAGCCGGCGCTGTTTGCCGCCATCGCGGCGCTGGTCGCACGGAAGACGGGTCGCGCGGCGAAGGTGCGCCTGGATCGCGACGACGACATGATCATGACCGGAAAGCGCCACGACTTCATTATCGACTACGACGTGGGATTCGATGACCAAGGCGGGATCGGGGGAATTGAATTCACCTTTGCATCGCGCTGCGGCATGTCCGCCGATCTGTCCGGTGCGATCAACGATCGAACCATGTTCCACTGCGACAACGCGTACTACCTGGACAATGTCGATATCGTTTCTCACCGCTGCAAGACCAACACCGTATCCAATACCGCATTCCGGGGATTCGGCGGACCGCAGGGGATGTTCGCCATCGAGTACGTTGTCGATGAAATCGCACGCTATTTGAACAAGGACCCGCTCGAGATCAGGAAGACCAATTTCTACGGAGTCGAGGAGCGCAACGTCACGCCCTATCAGCAGCGTATCGAAGACAATGTCATACATGACATCGTCGCCCGGTTGGAGTCGACTTCAGGCTATGCCGACCGGCGTAAAGAAATCGAGGCGTTCAACGCCCACAACACCTGGCAAAAGCGCGGCATCGCGCTGACCCCGGTCAAGTTCGGCATCTCGTTTACCGCGACCCACCTCAACCAGGCCGGTGCGCTGGTCCACGTCTACACCGATGGCAGCGTCCACCTGAACCACGGCGGCACCGAAATGGGACAGGGTCTGTTTACCAAGGTTGCCCAGGTGGTGGCCCAGGAACTGCAGATCGACATCGACCGGATCAAGATCACGGCGTCGGATACCAGCAAGGTCCCCAACGCCTCGGCTACCGCTGCCTCGAGCGGATCGGACCTGAATGGCAAGGCAGCGGAGGCGGCGGCGCGCATAATCAAACGGCGCCTGATCGAATTTGCATCCGGCCATTACGAGGTGGCGCCGGAGCAGGTGGTTTTCGAAGACAACCAGGTCAGGATCGGCGACGAGGTAATGTCGTTTGCGGAGCTGGCCCGGCTGGCGCACTTTCACCGCGTCTCGCTGTCATCGACGGGCTTTTACCGCACACCTAAAATCCATTACGACCGCGAGACCTTCAGCGGCAGGCCGTTCTTCTACTTTGCATACGGTGCCGCGGTATCCGAAGTTGTTATCGATACCCTGACCGGAGAAAACCGGGTCCTGAGAGTGGATATACTCCACGACTGCGGCCGGTCGCTGAACCCGGCCATCGATCTGGGTCAGGTCGAGGGTGGATTCGTCCAGGGCATGGGCTGGCTCACCTCCGAGGCGTTGTGGTGGAATCCCCGGGGCGAACTCAAGACTCATGCCCCGTCTACCTATAAGATTCCCGTTTGTTCCGATGTCCCGGCAGATTTCCGAGTCGAGCTGCTTGAATCCGCAAAGAACAGGGAAGATACGGTTTACCGGTCCAAGGCGGTAGGCGAACCACCACTGATGCTGGCAATATCCGTGTTTCACGCCATCAAGGACGCGATTGCCAGTGTTGCGGATTACAAAGCGCGCCCGAAGCTGAACGCTCCGGCCACGCCTGAAGAAGTGCTGCGCGCGGTGGAAGAAATAATGACAGGTCGTTGATGGTGTTCCGATAACAGAGAATAAAGTGAACCAAGAAAGCAAAGATCTGCAGCCCCGGCTAGAGCTGCGCGGCATCACCAAGATCTATCCGACGGTGGTTGCCAACGAGGATGTGAACCTGAAAGTCTATCCAGGTGAAATACATGCCGTGCTCGGTGAAAACGGCGCCGGCAAGAGCACGCTGATGAAAATCATCTACGGTGCGATCAAACCGGACCGGGGTCAGATTTTGTGGGAGGGAAGGGAGGTGCACGTGACCCGGCCGGCTGAGGCAAGGCGCCTTGGCGTCGGTATGGTGTTCCAGCACTTTTCGCTGTTCGAAACTCTGACCGTGGCCCAGAACATCGCGCTAGGTGTGGACGAACCGTTCGACCTGGACGGCCTCTCCAAACGCATCGGCGAGGTGTCTCATCGGTACGGCCTGCCGCTGGATCCCCAGCGTCTGGTGCACTCGCTGTCCGTTGGGGAACGTCAGAGGGTGGAGATCGTGCGCTGCCTGCTGCAGGAGCCCAGGCTGTTGATAATGGACGAGCCGACATCTGTGCTGACGCCGCAGGCGGTGCAGAAATTGTTCGAAACCCTGCGCCGCCTCGCGGAGGAAGGCTGCAGCATCCTGTATATCAGCCACAAGCTCGAGGAAATTCGTGACCTGTGCCACAACGCAACCGTAATGCGGGGCGGCAGGGTGACCGCCGTCGCGGATCCACGGCAGGAGACGGCCAGCAGCCTGGCGCGCATGATGATCGGTCGCGAACTGCCGGTGTGCGAGCATTCCGTGTCAACGGCGGTGGGGCCGGCGCGCCTGCTCATATCGGGGTTGAATCGTAAATCCGACGATCCGTTCGGAACGGACCTGCAGGATATCCATCTGGAAGTCAGGGGAGGCGAGATCGTCGGCATAGCCGGCATTTCCGGCAATGGTCAACAGGAACTGCTGCTCGCGCTCAGTGGCGAAAAACCGCTCGATAAACGCGACAGCACGGCGATAAAAATCGATGGGGTCGAGGCCGGGCATCTCAACGCGGCGGCGCGACGTGACCTGGGACTGACCTTCGTACCCGAAGAGCGGCTGGGTCGGGGGGCTGTGCCGCCAATGTCTTTGTCAGAAAACACCTTATTGACCGGTCACCGCGGCGGCATGGTCCGGTTCGGCCTGATAAAGGAGCGTAAGGTGAGGGATTTCGCGGAACAGTGCCTGCGGGATTTCGATGTGCGATGCGGCGGTATACAGGCAGCGGCGAAAAGTCTCTCGGGCGGCAACTTGCAGAAATTCATCGTGGGCCGGGAGATCCTGCAGAAGCCGAAAGTGCTCATTGCCGCACAACCCACCTGGGGTGTCGATGTCGGCGCGGCGGCGGCGATCCGTCAGGAGCTCATCGACCTGCGCAATTCCGGCCTGGCCGTGCTGGTCATCTCGGAAGAACTGGAAGAGCTGTTCGAGATCTGCGACCGTATCGTGGTCATCGCGGGAGGCCGTCTGTCACCCGTAACCGCCGCGGCTGATACCAACATGGAAGAAATCGGCCTGTGGATGAGCGGCCTGTTCCCGGGAGACGGTGAAGGGGAGAGGAGCGCCGAGGTCGCTGACGCTTCCTAGCCCGCATTTCTCACCAGGCGGCTATGGAATCTCGTTAAGCATTGCAAAAGTTGAGGTCTATAGATTTGTCCAAAAAACGGTGTGTCTTGGAAACGCCTATCCCGGCGCTGGCTGGTCCAGGCCCCGATGCACTTGGGCTTCATTCGATCCATAGCACCGGCTATGCATCTCATTCCAGCCCGGCGTTCATCGGCACCTGTCCTGCGCAATCGCTCGGGATCCTGGTGAGAAATGCGGGCTAGAGATGACCAGAAACATGCAAACATGATCAGGATCGAACCACGGCCGCAACCGTCCCGGCTCATGAGCTACCTGTCGCCGCTGATTGCGGTGGCGCTCACCCTGGTTACCGGATTCATCTTTTCCGGGCTGGTCGGGATGAATCCGCTGGATGCATTCCACGCGTTTTTCATTGCACCCATCGACGACCTCTACGGACTGGGCGAACTTGGCGTCAAGGCGGCTCCGCTAATGCTGATCGCGGTCGGGCTGGCCATCGGTTTCCGCTCCAATGTCTGGAACATCGGCGCCGAAGGTCAACTCACTGCCGGGGCCATCGTCGGCGGCGGGCTGGCGCTCCTGTTCTACGAGGTGGAGGGTGTCTGGGTGCTGCCCCTCATGGTTCTCGGCGGTGCGGTTGGCGGCATGGCATGGGCATCCATCCCGGCATTGCTAAAAACCCGGTTCAATACCAACGAGATTCTGGTCAGCCTCATGTTGAACTATGTGGCCATACTCTTTATGAGCTATTTGGTCCACGACCCCTGGCGCGACCCGGATGGTTTCAACTTCCCGGAATCACGTCTGTTCTCGGACTCCGCAATGTTGCCCATCGTACTGGAGGATACCCGCCTGCATCTGGGTATCGTTTTCGCCCTGATCGCCGTCATGCTGGGTTGGGTTTTCGTTCGCAAAAGTTTCGTCGGATTCCAGATGCAGGTCGCGGGTCTGGCGGATTCCGCCGCGCTTTATGCCGGATTCAGGCGCCGGCGCATGGTGTGGATAGGCCTGCTGGTTGGCGGCGCCATGGCGGGAATCGCAGGGCTTTGCGAGGTCGCGGGGCCGATCGGCCAGCTGCTGCCGTCGGTGTCCCCCGGCTACGGTTACGCCGCAATCATCGTTGCGTTCGTGGGACGCCTGCACCCGGTGGGCATCCTGCTGGCGAGCCTGCTGATGTCCCTGCTCTATCTCGGGGGAGAGTCGGCGCAGATGGAGCTGGGCCTGCCCTCGGCCATCACCGGCGTGTTCCAGGGGGTGCTCCTGTTCTACCTGCTTGCCGCGGATATGTTCATCAACTTCCGCCTGCATGTTTTCACTGCAACGGTCGGCACCGCAAGCGGCAAGGCTGCGTCTTGACCGAGACCGTCATTGGCATTCTTCTGGCCACGCTGGGTGCGGGTACGCCCCTGGTATACGCGGCGCTGGGTGAACTCGTCAGCGAGAAATCCGGCGTGCTTAATCTGGGTGTGGAAGGCATGATGATCGTGGGCGCCGTGTGCGGTTTTGCCGTTGCTGCCGAGAGCGGAAACCTGTGGCTCGGGGTCATGGCATCGGTGGTGGCGGGCGCCGGGATGGCGCTGGTGTTTGGCGTACTGACATTGACGTTCCAGTCGAACCAGGTGGCGGCGGGGCTGGCGTTGACTATATTCGGCATCGGATTGAGCGCGTACATCGGCCTCGACTACACCAGCGTCGCACTGACCGGGATCGCCAACATACACATCCCGGTATTGAGCGACATTCCGGTCGCCGGACCGCTCCTGTTCTCGCTCGACCCGCTGCTGTACTGCTCGTTCCTCATGTTCGCGGCGATCGCGTACTTTCTGTATCGCACCAAGGCCGGGCTGCTGCTGCGCGCCATCGGGGAATCCCCCGAGTCGGCGGTCTCGCTCGGTTATCCGGTGATTGCGATCCGCTACATGGCGGTGTTGTTCGGCGGGGCCATGGCGGGGCTGGCGGGCGCCTATCTGGCGCTCGTCTACACACCGCTGTGGGTGGAGGCCATGACCGCCGGGCGCGGCTGGATCGCGCTGGCGCTGGTGGTCTTCGCAACCTGGCGTCCCGGGCGCGTCATGGTGGGGGCATATTTGTTCGGCGGAGTCACCATTATGCAGTTTCACGTGCAGGGATTCGGCGTCGATATACCGTCACAACTCCTGTCGATGCTGCCTTATCTAGCGACCATTGTTGTGTTAGTGTTGATCTCGCGCGATATCAACACCATTCGATTGAATGCGCCCGCCTCACTGGGCAAGGCGTATCATCCCTCTGTTTGATCCATTGGAGAGTGTTTGGAGAACCCTATGAAATCAATAACGATTCGAAAAACCCTGCTAGCTGCGGCCACCGGTCTCATGGCGGCGGTTACAAGTCTGACCGCTTCCGCCGCCGATCCGCTCAAGATCGGTTTCGTCTACGTCAGCCCGATCGGGGATGCGGGCTGGACCTTTCAGCACGATCAGGGCCGCCTGGAGATGGAGGGCAAGCTCGGCGATAAGGTCGAGACGAAGTACATCGAAAGCGTTCCCGAAGGCGGAGAGGCGGAGCGTGTCGTACGCCAGTTCGCCAGCGATGGATACGGCCTCGTGTTCACCACGTCGTTTGGCTACATGAACCCGACCATCAAGGTCGCGAAGCGGTTTCCCGAAGTCATATTCGAGCACGCCACCGGATACAAGAGTGCGAAGAACGTCGGCACGTATGTCGCCCGTTTCTATGAAGGCCGCTATCTGGCCGGAATCGTTGCCGGCAGCATGACCAAGTCAAACGTCGCGGGGTACGTCGCGGCATTTCCCATCCCGGAAGTGCTGCGTGGCATCAATGCGTTCACTCTTGGCATGCGCAGCGTCAACCCGAAAGCCACGGTCAAGGTGATCTGGGTCAATTCCTGGTTCGACCCGGGCCGTGAGCGCGAAGCCGCCGACGTCCTTATCGCCCAGGGCGCGGACGTGGTAACCCACCATACCGATTCCACCGCGGTCGTTCAGGCAGCGGAGGAAAAGG